>NZ_JBHWUR010000094.1:0-29804 GCF_042737755.1 Streptomyces sp. NPDC059994 | reverse complement strand
GGGCATAGCCCCGCCCCCGGGTCCGCCGGCGAACCGGGCCCGCTACGACGCCGGGCCCGCCAGCACCGTCACCGTGTGCCCCAGCGGCGTGCCTGAGCCGTCGCGGCGCGGGTCCGGCTCCGGGAGCTCCACCGGCGTGCCGTTGGCCTGCGCCGCCTTCGCCGGGGCCGCGCCCGCCCAGGCCAGGACCAGCATGTCCTCGCCCTTCAGGAACCGCTGACAGCGCACCCCGCCGGTGGCCCGGCCCTTGCGCGGATACTGGTCGAACGGCGTCAGCTTGACGGTAGCCGCCGAGTCCCCGAGCAGCGTGCCGCGCGAGCCCGCCACCGTGAACACCACCCCGTCCGCCGCCGGGTCGACCACGGTGAACGAGATCACCTTGGCGCCCTCGGTGACCTTGATGCCCGCCATACCGCCCGCCGGGCGGCCCTGCGGCCGCACCTGCGAGGCCTGGTAGCGCAGCAGCTGGGCGTCGTCCGTGATGAAGACCAGGTCCTCCTCGCCGGTGCGCAGCTCCGCCGCGCCGACGATCCGGTCGCCGTCCTTGAGGGTGATGACCTCCAGCTCGTCCTTGTTGGCCGGATAGTCGGGCACCACGCGCTTGACCACGCCCTGCTCGGTGCCGATCGCCAGACCCGGCGACGACTCGTCCAAGGTCGTCAGACAGACCAGCGTCTCGTCGGCCTCCAGGGTCAGGAACTCCGACACCGGGGCGCCGCCCGAGAGGTTGGGCGCGGCCGCCGTGTCCGGCAGCTGCGGCAGGTCGATCACGGCGAGCCGGAGCAGCCGCCCGGCCGAGGTGACCGCGCCGACGTCGCCGCGCTGGGTCGCGGGCACCGCGGACACGATCACATCGTGCTTGGTGCGCCGCTCGGCCTCCGCGAGCGGTTCCGCGTTCGCCGTACGCGCCAGCAGGCCCGTCGAGGAGAGCAGCACCCGGCACGGGTCGTCCGCGACCTCCAGGGGCACGGCCGCGACCGGCGCGCCCGCCGACTCCAGCAGGACCGTCCGCCGCTCGGTGCCGAACTTCTTGGCCACCGCGGCCAGTTCGGTCGAGACCAGCTTGCGCAGCTCGGTGTCGGAGTCCAGGATCCCGGTCAGCTCGTCGATCTCGCCGGTGAGCCGGTCGCGCTCGCTCTCCAGCTCGATGCGGTCGAACTTGGTGAGGCGGCGCAGCGGGGTGTCCAGAATGTACTGCGTCTGGATCTCGCTGAGCGAGAAGTGCTCGATCAGGCGCTGCTTGGCCTGCGCCGAGTTGTCACTCGACCGGATGAGACGGATGACCTCGTCGATGTCGAGGAGCGCGACGAGGAGGCCCTCCACCAGGTGCAGCCGGTCGCGGCGCTTGGTGCGGCGGAACTCGCTGCGGCGGCGCACCACCTCGAAGCGGTGGTCGAGGTAGACCTCCAGGAGCTCCTTGAGGCCCATGGTGAGCGGCTGGCCGTCCACCAGCGCCACGTTGTTGATGCCGAAGGACTCCTCCATCGGCGTCAGCTTGTAGAGCTGCTCCAGGACGGCCTCGGGGACGAAGCCGTTCTTGACCTCGATGACCAGGCGCAGACCGTGCGAGCGGTCGGTGAGGTCCTTGACGTCGGCGATGCCCTGGAGCTTCTTCGAGCCGACCAGGTCCTTGATCTTGGAGATCACCTTCTCCGGGCCGACCGTGAACGGCAGTTCCGTGACGACCAGGCCCTTGCGGCGGGCCGTCACGTTCTCCACCGCCACCTTGGCGCGGATCTTGAAGGTGCCGCGGCCCGACTCGTACGCGTCCTTGATGCCGGACAGGCCGACGATCCGGCCGCCGGTCGGCAGGTCCGGGCCGGGGACGAAGCGCATCAGTGCTTCCAGGTCCGCGTTCGGGTACCGGATCAGATGGCGGGCGGCGGCGATGACCTCGCCCAGGTTGTGCGGCGGCATATTGGTCGCCATGCCGACCGCGATCCCCGTCGCGCCGTTGACCAGCAGGTTCGGGAACGCGGCGGGCAGGGCCACCGGCTCCTGCTCCTGGCCGTCGTAGTTCGGGGAGAAGTCGACGGTGTCCTCGTCGATCGACTCCGTCATGAGCGAAGTGGCGTCGGCCATCTTGCACTCGGTGTAGCGCATCGCGGCCGGCGGGTCGTCGTTGCCGAGCGAGCCGAAGTTGCCGTGGCCGTCGACGAGCGGCAGGCGCATGGAGAAGGGCTGCGCCATCCGCACAAGGGCGTCGTAGATCGACGCGTCGCCGTGCGGGTGGAGCTTGCCCATGACCTCGCCGACCACGCGCGCGCACTTCACGTAGCCGCGCTCGGGGCGCAGGCCCATCTCGTTCATCTGGTAGACGATGCGGCGGTGGACCGGTTTCATGCCGTCGCGGGCGTCCGGCAGGGCCCGCGAGTAGATCACCGAGTAGGCGTACTCAAGAAAGGAGCCCTGCATTTCGTCCACGACGTCGATGTCGAGGATCTTCTCCTCGAAATCGTCCGGCGGCGGGGTCTTCGTGCTGCGGCGGGCCATCGCGGCTGCGGCTCCTTCACCAACGAGTTCTTCTAGCGACCACCAACAAGGTCTGCTGCTGACGCCGACCATTGTGGACCGTCCCACTGACAACGCAGACCGCGACCCGGGAACTTCGCCAGGTGTCGGTGCGCTTGCATACAGTGGCAGGACTTCTTCACCGCGATCGAAGGGACGTACATGCCCATGGGTCACACGGCCACCGCCCAGGCCGGCTCCGGCGGCCTGACAGCGACCGAGCACCGGCTGGCCAACGGCCTGCGCGTGGTGCTCTCCGAGGACCACCTGACCCCGGTCGCCGCGGTCTGCCTCTGGTACGACGTGGGTTCCCGCCACGAGGTCGAGGGCCGCACGGGCCTGGCGCACCTCTTCGAGCACCTGATGTTCCAGGGCTCGCACCAGGTCCACGGAAACGGTCACTTCGAGCTGGTGCAGGGCGCGGGCGGCTCGCTCAACGGCACCACCAGCTTCGAGCGCACCAACTACTTCGAGACCATGCCCACCCACCAGCTCGAACTGGCGCTGTGGCTGGAAGCCGACCGCATGGGCTCGCTGCTCTCCGCACTGGACGAGGAGTCCATGGAGAACCAGCGCGACGTCGTCAAGAACGAGCGCCGCCAGCGGTACGACAACGTGCCGTACGGCACGGCGTTCGAGAAGCTCACCGCGCTGGCCTACCCGGAGGGCCACCCGTACCACCACACGCCGATCGGCTCCATGGCCGACCTGGACGCGGCGACGCTGGAGGACGCGCGGAACTTCTTCCGTACGTACTACGCGCCGAACAACGCGGTCCTCTCGGTCGTCGGCGACATCGACCCCGAGCAGACGCTCGCCTGGATCGAGAAGTACTTCGGCTCGATCCCGACCCACCACGGCAAGCAGCCCCCGCGCGACGGCGAGCTGCCCGGCGTGATCGGCGAGCAGCTGCGCGAGGTCGTCCACGAGGACGTCCCCGCGCGCGCCCTGATGGCCGCCTACCGGCTGCCGCACGACGGCACGCGCGAGTGCGACGCCGCCGACCTGGCGCTCACCGTCCTCGGCGGCGGCGAGTCCTCCCGCCTCCACAACCGCCTGGTGCGCCACGACCAGAGCGCCGTGGCGGCCGGGTTCGGCCTGCTGCGCCTCGCCGGCGCGCCCTCGCTCGGCTGGCTGGACGTCAAGACGTCCGGCGGCGTCGAGGTCCCCGACATCGAGTCGGCCGTCGACGACGAGCTGGCCCGGTTCGCCGAAGAGGGCCCCACGGCCGAGGAGATGGAGCGCGCCCAGGCCCAGCTGGAGCGCGAGTGGCTGGACCGGCTCGGCACGGTCGCGGGCCGCGCCGACGAACTCTGCAGGTACGCGGTGCTGTTCGGTGACCCCCAGCTCGCCCTGACCGCCGTCGACCGGGTGCTCGACATCACCGCCGAGGAGGTGCGGGACGCGGCCCGGGCCACCCTGCGCCCGGACAACAGGGCGGTGCTGGTGTACGAGCCGACCACCGCCGAAGCAGACGACGCGGCCGACGCCGACGCAGAGGGAGCAGAGCAGTGAGCGAGACCGGCGTGACCATGCAGTTCCACCCCCAGCCGGCCGCCGGCACCGCGCGTCCCTGGGCGTTCCCCGCCCCCGGCCGCGCCACCCTGCCCAACGGGCTCACCGTGCTGCGCTGCGACCGCCCCGGCCAGCAGGTCGTGGCCGTCGAGATCTTCCTCGCCGCCCCGCTGGACGCCGAGCCGGCGGGCCTGGACGGCGTCGCCATGATCATGGCGCGCGCGTTCTCCGAGGGCACCGACAAGCGCTCCGCCGAGGAGTTCGCCGCCGACCTGGAGCGCTGCGGCGCCACCCTGGACGCGCACGCGGACCACCCGGGCGTGCGGGTCTCCCTGGAGGTGCCGGTCTCCCGGCTGGCCAAGGCGCTCGGCCTGCTCGCGGAGGCGCTGCGCGCCCCCGCGTTCGCCGACGCGGAGGTCGACCGGCTGGTCCGCAACCGCCTGGACGAGATCCCGCACGAGCTGGCCAACCCGGCCCGCCGCGCCGCCCAGCAGCTCTCCAGGGAGCTCTTCCCGGCCACCGCGCGCATGTCGCGCCCGCGCCAGGGCACCGAGGAGACCGTCACGCGGATCGACGCGGGAGCGGTGCGGGCCTTCTACGAGGCGTATGTACGCCCGGCGGCGGCCACCGCCGTGATCGTGGGCGACCTGGGCGCCACCGACCTGGACGCGATCCTGGCGGACACCCTGGGCGCCTGGACCGGCACCCCGGCCGAGGAGCGCCCGATGCCCCCGGTCACCGCCGACGACACCGGCCGCGTGGTCATCGTCGACCGGCCCGGCGCCGTCCAGACGCAGTTGCTGATCGGCCGGATCGGCCCGGACCGCCACGACCGCGTCTGGCCCGCCCAGGTCCTCGGGACGTACTGCCTGGGCGGCACGCTCACCTCCCGCCTGGACCGCGTCCTGCGCGAGGAGAAGGGCTACACGTACGGAGTGCGTGCGTACGGTCAGGTGCTGCGCTCCGGCGCGGAGGGCACCGGCGCGGCCATGCTCGCCATCAGCGGCTCGGTGGACACGCCCAACACCGGCCCGGCCCTCGACGACCTGTGGACGGTGCTGCGCAAGCTCGCCGCCGAGGGGCTCACGGACGCCGAGCGGGAGACCGCCGTGCAGAACCTGGTGGGCGTGGCCCCGCTCAGGTACGAGACGGCGGCCGCCGTCGCCGGGACGCTGGCCGACCAGGTCGAGCAGCACCTCCCGGACGACTTCCAGGCGCAGTTGTACGCGCTGCTGGCCGACACGGGCACCGTGGAGGCCACCGCGGCGGTCGTCAGCGCCTTCCCGGTGGACCGTCTGGTGACCGTCCTCGTCGGGGACGCGGCGCAGATCGAGGAGCCCGTCAAGGCGCTCGGCATCGGTGAAGTCACCGTCGTCGCGGGCTGATTGAGCGGACCGGCGCGCGCGGGCGCGTGCGTGGGAGGAGGACCCCGGTGGCCGATGTGCCGCCGGGGTCCTCCTTTATGTCCGATTTGTTGGGGAGGTTGCCTGTCTGTCATGTGGCGTGGGCAACAAAAAGACGTGTCTGTTTGGTGATTGAAAGATCAGCCGTCTAGCGTCAGTCGCGCTGTCCGTTACCACCCGTCGCAGCCGCGGCACCGGACAGCGATCGCCGAGTCCCCAACTGGCGCGAGCCAGGGGAGCCGGGGACCCACTCAGTCCCTGGGGTGAATCGGACGCCTCCGCCCGCGGAGGAGCCCGTAGGAGACCTTCCAGCTCCGAACCCGTCAGCTAACCCGGTAGGCGAGATGGAAGGAAAGGACACCGCCCCTTCATGGCGTTCACCCGTGCCACCGGGAAGCACCGTCGTCCGAGCGCCATGTCGCGCAAGAGCGCGAACATAGCGGGCATCGCCACTCTCGCCACCGCCGGAGTCGTGGGCACTCTCGCCTCCCCGGCCCTGGCCGCCGAGACCTCGGCGCCCGCCGCGGCCTCCGTCGAGGACACCGGCATCACCCAGGCGATCGTGATCGGCGACTCCCTCGCCGACCGCATCGACGCCCAGGCCGCCGCCCAGAAGCACGCCGCCGACAAGGCCCGCGCCGCCGCCGAGGCGAAGCGCAAGGCCGAGGCGAAGGCCAAGGAGGAGCGCGCCGCCAAGGAGCGCGCCGCCCGCGAGGCCGAGCGCAAGCGCCTCAACTCCTTCGTCGCCCCGATCGACGGCAGTTACGTCTCCACCGGCTACAAGACCGGCGGCTCGATCTGGTCCTCCGGCAGCCACACCGGCATCGACTTCCACGCGGGCGAGGGCACCTCGGTGCACGCCGTCGGCCTGGGCACCGTCGTCGAGGCGGGCTGGGGCGGCGCCTACGGCAACAACATCGTCATCCGCATGAACGACGGCACGTACACGCAGTACGGCCACCTGTCGTCCATCGGCGTCTCCGTCGGCCAGCGCGTCGAGCCGGGCCAGCAGATCGGCATCTCCGGCGACACCGGCAACACCACCGGCCCGCACCTCCACTTCGAGGCCCGCACGGGCTCGTCGTACGGCTCGGACATCGACCCGATCGCGTATCTGCGCTCGCGCGGCGTCAACGTCTGACGCGGCCGTCCCCGAACCTCCACCGAAGCCCCCGGCGTCCGCGCCGGGGGCTTCGGCGTCGCCGTCGGGCGCGCCGGGAGCCGTCCGTGGCCAAAAGATATGCATTGCATACGGCATGTCACCGGGAATTAACAACCGCTCGAATAGAGTCACCGAACAGGCGTCGATCGACCGCGTTTCGCGGGGATTAAGGCGGAGGTTCTGTCATGCGCATTCCAGCGCAATCGGTATGCACGGCAATCCGCGACGACATCGTCGCGGGACTCTTCGCGCGCGGCAGCCGGCTCACCGAGGAAGTGCTCGCCCGGCGGTACGGGGTCTCGCGCGTCCCGGTTCGCGAGGCGCTGCGCACGCTGGAGTCCGAGGGGTTCGTCACCACGCGCCGGCACGCCGGGGCCTGTGTCGCCGAGCCGACCGAGCAGGAGGCCGCCGACCTGCTCGAACTGCGCGCGATGCTGGAGCCGCTGGCCGCCTCGCGGGCGGCCGCCCGGCGCACCGAGGCCCATCTCAAGGTGCTGCGCGGCCTGGTCAGGCTGGGCCAGGACCGCATCCGGCGGACCCAGGGCGAGGATCTGCGCTCGCTGGGCGGCTGGTTCCACGAGACGCTGGCCCAGGCCTCCGGCAGCCCCGGCCTCATCTCGCTGCTCACCCAGCTACGGCACAAGATCGCCTGGATGTACGTGGTGGAGCAGCCCGCGCTGCCCGCCGAGTGCTGGGCGGAGCACGGGGCGATCGTGGACGCGCTGGCGCGCGGTGACGCCGAGCGGGCCAGATCGCTGGCCGCCCACCACGCCGACCGCGCGTTTTCCGCCTATCGCCTGCGGCGCCCGGTGGACGTGAGGACTTCGCAACATGCCGTAAACACCGCGAGCGCCCGCGCTTAACGGGGTCGCCGTATACAAAGGGGTGATTCGGCGGGGTTTTTTCGCGCTGCCCGAAATCGCCGCCGGAAAGCAGCGGCGCGGGTAAGAGGTTCGCGCAACCCGCACCACCCGCTTAAAAGGAAAGGAGCCGCGGACCCTGAATTCAGGATCCGCGGCTCCGTTTCGCGAAGTGCGGTGACGCGCCGGCCGGGCCGGGGTTCGGCCGACCGGGTGCGGTCAGACGGTCTCGGGGAGCTCCTCAAGGCCCGCCTCGACCAGCTTCGCCAGACGGTCCAGGGCCGCCTCGGCGCCCTCCGCCTCGGAAGCCAGCACGATCTCCTCGCCGCCCTGCGCACCCAGGCCGAGCACCGCGAGCATGGAGGCGGCGTTGACCGGGTTGCCGTCGGCCTTGGCGATCGTGACGGGGACGCCGGAGGCCGTGGCGGCGCGGACGAAGATGGAAGCGGGGCGGGCGTGCAGGCCCTCGGCCCAGCCGACATTGACGCGGCGCTCAGCCATGGTGATGCCCTTCGAAATCTCTGACGGTTGTCTAGACCAGTCTCTCATGTCCTGCGCCGTGCTCGTGCCGACGTCGGTCCCGGATCCGGCGGCCCTTCGGCCCTGGCCGCCCTCTCCACCTTGCCCCCTACCTTGACCTGACCGCAGCGGCCCCGCGACCCGTAGGCTGCCCGTATGCAGGCTCCGCAGGAGAAGACGCAGGACCCCGCGTACCCGGCCCACTGGGAGGCCGACGTCGTGCTGCGCGACGGGGGGACCGCGCGGATCAGGCCCATCACGACCGACGACGCGGAGCGGCTCGTCTCGTTCTACGAGCAGGTGTCGGACGAGTCCAAGTACTACCGCTTCTTCGCGCCCTACCCCCGGCTGTCGGCGAAGGACGTGCACCGCTTCACCCATCACGACTACGTGGACCGCGTCGGGCTCGCGGCGACGGTGGGCGGCGAGTTCATCGCGACCGTCCGCTACGACCGGATCAACGCGCAGGGCAGGCCCGCCTCGGCGCCGGCCGACGAGGCCGAGGTGGCGTTCCTGGTCCAGGACGCCCACCAGGGGCGCGGTGTCGCCTCCGCACTGCTCGAACACGTCGCGGCGGTCGCGCGCGAGCGGGGCATCCGGCGGTTCGCGGCGGAGGTGCTGCCCGCCAACAACAAGATGATCAAGGTGTTCACGGACGCGGGCTACCAGCAGAAGCGTTCCTTCGAGGAAGGCTCGGTCCATCTCACGCTCGATCTGGAGCCGACCGCCGAGTCGCTGGCCGTGCAGCGCGCCCGAGAGCAGCGCGCGGAGTCGCGCTCGGTGCAGCGGCTGCTCGCCCCCGGCTCGGTGGCCGTGATCGGCACCGGCCGCGCGCCCGGCGGCGTGGGGCGCACGGTGCTGCGCAACCTGCTGGGCGCGGGGTTCACCGGACGTGTGTACGCGGTCAACCGGGCCTTCCCGGAGGGCGGTTCGGAGGTCGACGGCGTCCGGGCGGTCCGCTCGCTCGGCGAGATCGCGGAGCAGGTCGACCTCGCGGTCGTCGCCGTCCCGGCCGAACGGGTGCCGGAGGCGGTCGCGGAGTGCGGCGAGCACGGGGTGCAGGGGCTGGTCGTCCTCTCCGCCGGGTACGCCGAGAGCGGCGCGGCCGGACGCGAACGCCAGCGCGAACTGCTGCGCCAGGTGCGGTCGTACGGGATGCGGCTGATCGGGCCGAACGCGTTCGGCGTCATCAACACCGCGCCCGGGACGCGTCTGAACGCCTCGCTGGCGCCCGATCCGCCGCAGCGGGGACGGATCGGACTGTTCACCCAGTCGGGAGCGATCGGGATCGCGCTCCTCTCGGGCCTGCACCGGCGGGGCGCGGGCCTGTCGACGTTCATCTCGTCCGGCAACCGGGCGGACGTCTCGGGCAACGACATCCTCCAGTACTGGTACGAGGACGCGGACACGGACGTGGTCCTGCTGTACCTCGAATCCATCGGCAACCCGCGGAAGTTCACCCGGCTCGCGCGCCGGACGGCGGCGGTGAAGCCGGTGGTCGCGGTGAAGGGCGCCCGCCACAGCGGCTCGACCCCGCCCGGCCACGCGGTCCCGGTGACCCGGGTTCCGGACGCGGCGGTGTCGGCGCTGCTGCGCCAGGCGGGCGTGATCCGGGTGGACACGGTGACCGAGCTGGTCGACGCGGGCGTCCTCCTGGCGGGCCAGCCGCTCCCGGCGGGCCCGCGTGTCGCCATCCTGGGCAACTCGGAATCCCTGGGCCTGCTCACCTACGACGCCTGCCTCACCGAGGGCCTGCGTCCCCACCCGCCCGTCGACCTCACGACGGCGGCCACCCCCGAGGACTTCCGCGACGCGCTGGCGCGGGCCCTGGCGGACGAGTTCTGCGACGCGGTGGTGGTCACGGCGATTCCCTGGGTGGGCGAGCCCGGCTACCCCGACGAAGCCCTGGCCACGGCCCTCCAGCAGGCCACGACGACGGCCCCGGCGAAGCCGGTGGCCGTGGTGCACGTGGAACTGGGAGGCCTGGCGGAAGCGCTGGCGAGCGCGGCGAGCACGGCCCGCCGCACCACGCCCCCGCACCACGCCCCGCTCACCCCGACGGGGACGGACGGCGAGCCGGGGGCGAGTGCCGCGGCGGCGGTGTCCGGGGCGGTATTCACGGCGGTGCCCGGGGCGCAGCCTGCGGTGACGGTGCCCGGGACGGTATCCACGGCGGTGCCCGGGGCGGAGCCTGCGGTGACGACGCCCGGGACGACGCCCGGGACGACGCCCGGGACGACGCCCGGGACGACGCCCGGGACGACGCCCGGGACGACGCCGGGGACGGCGCCCGGGGCACAGCCTGCGGAGACGACGCCCGGGACGCCGCCCACGGCGTTGCCCGGGGCACAGTCCGAGCAGGGTGCAGGGGCCGCAGGCCCCGCCGGGGTTCCGGGGCGGAGCCCCGAGGGGGCGCAGGGGCGCAGCCCCGCCGGGGGTTCGGGGGCCGAGCCCCCGAGGGTGTCCTCCCGCATCGGTCCACCCCCACCCCCGGAGGGTCTCGGGAAGGGGCGGGGTGGGGGACAAGCCGGCCCCGCCCCCACCGGACCCGCGCCCGAACCCCCCGCCACACCCCACAGCATCCCCGCCTACCCCGCCGCAGAACGCGCCGTACGGGCCCTCGCCGAGGCCGTCCGGTACGGGCAGTGGCGGCGGCAGGCCGCCGAGCAGGGGAAGGTGCCGGAGTACGACGACATCGACGAGGCCGGGGCCGCCGCCGACATCGAGCGGCTGCTCGGGGAGGCGGACCCGAGGGGGGCGACGCTCGCCGCCGCCGAGGCGGAGGCGCTGCTCGGCCGGTACGGGATCCCCGTGCGCCCCGCCCTGCCCGCGCCCCACCCGGACGCCGCCGTCTGGGCCGCCGCCCGCCTCGGCTACCCCGTGGCCCTCAAGACCACCGCCCGGCACCTGCGCCACCGCCCCGACCTCGGCGGCGTCCGCCTCGACCTCGCCGACGAGGAGCAACTGCGGCGCGCCTACGCCGAGTTGACCCAGGTTCTCGGCAAGCCGGAGGAGCTGCTCCCGGTCGTCCAGGCGATGGCGCCGCGCGGGGTGGACACCGTCGTACGCGCCGCCATCGACCCGGCCGTCGGCGCCGTGCTCTCCTTCGGCCTCGCCGGAGCCGCCTCCGAGCTGCTCGGCGACACCGGCCACCGTCTGGTCCCCGCCACCGACCGGGACGCCGCCGAGCTGGTCCGGTCGATCCGGACCGCGCCCCTCCTCTTCGGCTGGCGCGGCTCCGCGCCGGTGGACACGGCCGCCCTCGAAGAGCTGCTGCTGAGGGTCTCCCGGCTGGTCGACGACCACCCGGAGGTCGTCGCCGTCTCCCTGGAACCGGTCGTCGTCGCCCAGCACGGCCTCTCCGTACTCGGCGCGAGCGTCCGCCTCGCGCCACCGCCGCCCCGCTCCGACCTGGGACCGAGGCGCCTGCCCAGCTACTGAAACGATCGGGCCCCGGGGCCCCGTAGGATGGAGCTCATGGCGAAGACCGGCACGATGACCCAGGGGCTGCGCGCGGCGATCGAGCGCAGCGGCTACTACCCGGCCCTTGTGGCCGAGGCGGTGGAGGCCGCCGTCGGTGGTGAGCCCATCGCGTCGTACCTGGTCCATCAGGAGACCACCTTCGACGCCAACGAGGTGCGCCGCCACGTGACGGTCCTGGTTCTGACGGGCAACCGCTTCATCGTCAGCCACACCGACGAGCAGAACGCCGACACCAGCTCCCCGACGCCGTACGCCACGACCTCCACCGAGTCCGTGAAGCTCAACCGGATCTCCTCCGTGGTCGTCAGCCGCGTGGTCGCCAACCCCGAGTCGTACACCCCGGGCACCCTGCCCCGCGAGGTCGTCCTGACCATCGGCTGGGGCGCCGTCTCCCGTATCGACCTGGAGCCCGCCGCCTGCGGCGACCCCAACTGCGACGCCGACCACGGCTACACCGGCAACTCCACCGCCGACGACCTCAGCCTGCGCGTCAGCGAGGCCGGGGACGGGCCGGACACCGTGCGCCAGACCCTCGACTTCGCCCAGGCCCTCTCCGAAGCCACCGCGGCCACCGCCCGCTGATGGCCCAGCCCGCCTGGCAGGACCCGGAACCCCTCGCCCTCGACACCGCCCCCGTGCCCGAGTACGGCAGCGGCTCGCTCGCCGATCTGCTGCCCACCCTCGCGGCCGGCATGGGCGTGCCCGGTGTCAGCGCCACCATCCCCGAGCTGGCCCCGGCCGACCGGAACTGCGTGTTCCTGATCGACGGGCTCGGCTGGGAGCAGATCAAGGCCCACCCCGACGAGGCGCCCTATCTGCACGGGCTGCTCGCCACCTCGCGCGGCGGCACCGGACGGCCGATCACCGCCGGGTTCCCGGCCACCACCGCCACCTCGCTCGCCTCCGTCGGCACCGGCCTGCCGCCCGCCGCGCACGGCCTGCCCGGCTACACCGCGCGCAATCCGGAGACCGGCGAGCTGATGAACCAGCTCCGCTGGAAGCCGTGGACCGACCCGCACGTCTGGCAGCCGTACCCCACGGTCTTCCAGCTGGCCGACGCGGCCGGCGTGCACACCGCCCAGGTGTCCTCGCCGACCTTCCAGCACACCCCGCTCACCAAGGTCGCGCTCAGTGGCGGAACGTTTCACGGCCGGCTGACCGGCGAGGACCGCATGGACCTGGCCGCCGGGCAACTGGCCGCCGGGGACCGCTCGCTGGTCTACACGTACTACAGCGAGGTCGACGGCAAGGGCCACCGCTTCGGCGTGGACTCGGATGCCTGGCGCGGCCAGCTGATGTACGTCGACCGGCTGGTCCAGCGCCTCGCCGAGCAGCTGCCGCCGCGCTCCGCGCTGTACGTCACCGCCGATCACGGCATGATCGACATCCCCTTCGACGAAGAGTCCCGCATCGACTTCGACGAGGACTGGGAGCTCCGTGCCGGAGTGGCCCTGCTCGGCGGCGAGGGCCGGGCCCGCCATGTGTACGCGGTCCCGGGCGCCGAGTCCGATGTGCTCACCGTCTGGCGCGAGGTGCTCGGCGAGCAGTTCTGGGTGGCGAGCCGCGACGAGGCGATAGCGGCGGGCTGGTTCGGGCAGCCGGGCGCGTGCGACGAGCGCGTGTACGGGCGGATCGGCGACGTCGTCGCGGCGGCCCACGCCGATGTGGTGATCACCGCCTCGCAGAACGAGCCGCACGAGTCCGCGATGGTCGGCATGCACGGCTCGATGACCCCCGTCGAGCAGCTCGTGCCGCTCCTCGAAGTACGCTCGTAACCCTTCCGCACCTCCCCCTGTCTCCTGTACGCGGACGCGTGCGCAGATCCGAAAGGCCGTCAACCTCCCATGCCCGAGCTGGTGTTCTTCTCCGGAACGATGGACTGCGGAAAGAGCACCCTCGCTCTTCAGATCGAGCACAACCGCTCCGCGCGCGGCCTCCAGGGCATGATCTTCACGCGGGACGACCGCGCGGGCGAGGGCAAGCTGTCCTCCCGGCTCGGCCTGGTGACGGACGCCGTCGAGGCCGCCGAGGGCTTCGACTTCTACGCGTATCTGGTCGCCCACCTCTCCAAGGGCGGCCGCTGCGACTACGTGATCGCCGACGAGGCGCAGTTCCTCGCGCCGGGCCAGATCGACCAGCTCGCCCGGGTCGTCGACGACCTCGACCTGGACGTCTTCGCCTTCGGCATCACCACCGACTTCCGCTCCAAGCTCTTCCCCGGCTCCCAGCGCCTGGTCGAGCTGGCCGACCGCGTCGAGGTCCTCCAGGTCGAGGCGCTCTGCTGGTGCGGGGCGCGGGCCACGCACAACGCGCGCACCCGGGGCGGCGAGATGGTCGTCGAGGGCGCCCAGGTCGTGGTCGGGGACGTCAACGGGTCCGAGGACGAGATCGGTTACGAGGTGCTGTGCCGGCGCCACCACCGCCGCCGCATGACGGCCGCGGCGGCGCGCGCGGCGGCGCTGTCGCCGGATGTCCTGCCGGTGGACGCGTAGCGCTCCGCGGGGGCCCGGATTGTGTCTGCGGGCCGGTGGGGGCTGGGCGTGCAGTTCCCCGTGCCCCTGAAGGCCGGCCCAGCCGGGCCGGATCAATCGTGTGACCGGACCACCGCGAACACCGCCCCCTCCGGGTCCGTCACCGTCGCCGTGCGGCCGCTCTGGTCCTCGTGCGGGGGTCTGAGCACCTGGCCGCCCAGCTCGGTGACCCGCTGGGCCGCCTCGTCGGTGTCCGCGACCTCGAAGTACGTCATCCAGTGCGCGCCCTTGTCGCGCGGCAGGGCGTGGCCCACGCCGTGCAGCGAGCAGACCGGGCGTCCCTCGATGTGCAGCGTCACGTGGTCGAGGTCGGCCGGGACCACCGCCTCTCTCTCGTAGCCGAACACCGACTCGTAGAACTTGCTGACCGCGGCGGTCTCGCGGGTCACCAGCTCGTTCCAGACCGGGGTGCCCGGCGCGCCCGCCACCATCGTGCCGACGTGCGCCTCGGCCTGCCAGGCGCCGAAGACCGCGCCCTCCGGGTCCGAGGCGATCACCAGGCGTCCCGCGTCGCCCGCGTCCAGCGGACCGACCCCGACCGTGCCGCCGCAGTGCCGGATCGTCTCGGCCGTCGCGTCGGCGTCGTCGGTGGCCAGATACGTGGTCCAGGCGATCGGCAGATGGCGGTCGGGCGGCAGCTGCCCGATGCCCGCGACCTCTGCGCCGTCGAGCAGGGCCCGCACATAGGGGCCGAGCGAGGCGGGCCCCGGCCGGAACTCCCAGCCGAACAGCGCCGCGTAGAACTCCTGGGTAGGAGCCAGGCCGTGCACCATGAGGCTCACCCAGCAGGGTGTGCCGGGCGTGCGCCGGGTCTCTGCCTGGGACATCGTGACTCTCTCCTCGGACCATCGCTGTGAGAACGCGCCCTGAAGAGGCGGACGGCCGGGCCGCGCCGGCGCCCACCCCCTCGCAGATGCTTGCACCACCGACGGCGAAGCGCGCCCCGGCCGCGCCGCTTTTGGCGCGTTCCAGCAGGAGGATGCCCGCTTTGGCATTTCTCATCCGTTTCGCGGCCGTTTCGTGGCGCGGTGCGCTGCGCGAGGATGGCTCCATGAACGCCATCATCAGCGCACCCGAACTGGCGAACGAGCTGACCGGGGCCCGCCCTCCGGTCCTCCTGGACATCCGCTGGCAGCTCAGTCTGGCGAAGGCGGCCGGCGCCGCCGTCTTCGACGGCCGGGCCGAGTACGAGGCCGGGCATCTGCCCGGCGCGGTCTTCGTCGACCTCGACGCGGAGCTGGCGGGGCCGCCCGGCGCCGGCGGACGCCACCCGCTGCCCGACGTGGCCGCGTTCGGCGCCGTGATGCGCCGCGCCGGCGTGTCCGCCGGGACACCGGTGGTCGTCTACGACGGCGGCCAGGGTTGGGCGGCCGCGCGCGCCTGGTGGCTGCTGCGCTGGACGGGTCACCCGGACGTCCGCGTCCTCGACGGCGGGCTCGCCGCCTGGACCGGCGCACTGTCCACCGACGTCCCGGCGCCCGCCGAGGGCGACTTCGCCCCCGTGCCCGGCGCGGTGGACCTGCTCGACGCGGACGGGGCGGCCGCGCTCGCCCGCTCCGGACTGCTGCTCGACGCCCGGGCGGGCGAGCGGTACCGGGGCGACGTCGAGCCCATCGACCGGGTCGGCGGCCACATCCCGGGCGCGGTCTCCGCCCCCACCACCGAGAACGTGGGCCCCGACGGGCGCTTCCTGGCTCCCGAGGTCCTCGCCGACCGCTTCAAGGCCCTGGGCGCCTCCGGCACCGAGGTCGGCGTCTACTGCGGCTCCGGGGTCTCCGGCGCCCACGAGGTGCTGGCCCTGGCGGTCGCGGGGATCCCCGCCGCGCTCTACGCCGGGTCCTGGTCGCAGTGGTCCTCGGACGAGTCGCGCCCGGTCGCGACGGGCCCCGACCCGCAGTAGCGCGCGCACACCGAGGGGCCCGCGCTCGGCGCGGGCCCCTCGGCTCGTATGGACGTACCTCGTGTCGACGTACGAGACATCGACGTACGAGGTGTCCTACTCCTGCTTCTTGCGCCGGGTGCCGAAGACGATCTCGTCCCAGCTGGGCACGGCCGCCCGCCGCCCGGGCCGGACGCCGTCCGCCTCGGCCTGGCGGTCCGTGGTGCCGGTGAGGCGGTCGCGGTGACCGGCCACCGAACGGGGCATCAGGACGTCCGCGTACGCCGCGCCGGCGCCCGCCGACGCCGCCGGTGCGGGCGGCTCCTCGACCTCGGGCTCCGCCTCGGGCTCGCTCGCCGGGGGCTCCGGCGGCGCGGCGGGCCGCTCGGGCACCACCATGTCGCCGCGGAAGCTCGGTACGGCCTCCAGGAGGCTGGTGAGCGAGTCGCTCTCGTCCGCGGCGGGTTCGGGCGCGGGCGCCGTGGGGCGCTCCAACTGCCGGTCCAGGGCGCGGTCCAGTGGCCGGTCCCGGGGCAGTCTGGCGATCCTCGGCACGAACGGGAAGCTCGGCTCGGGGGTGTCGTCGGTCTCGCCGATCAGCGAGCGGGCCTCGTCGTCGACGGCCTGGACGAGCCGTCGCGGCGGGTCGTAGGTCCAGCTCGCCGCGTGCGGCTCGGTCGCCACCCGGTAGACCAGCAGGACTTCCCAGGTGCCGTCGTCGCGCCGCCAGGAGTCCCACTGGACGCTGTCCTTGTCGGCGCCGCGCAGCAGCAGCCGCTCCTGGACGGCCTCGCCGAGCTGGGGTCCGGTGTTTTCGCCGGGACGCCGCACGGGGGTCTTGCGCGCCCGCTCGGCCATGAAGGCGCGCTCCGCGAGCACCGGGCCCTCGAAGCGCCGGACCCGGTCGACGGGGATCCCGGCGAGCTGGGCGACCTCTTCGGCCGAGGCACCCGCGCGTATCCGTGCCTGGATGTCGCGAGGACGGAGATGGCTTTCGACCTCGATCTCGATCTGCCCGAGCCGGGCGCGGTCGTTGCGCACGGCGGCGCGCAGCCGCTCATCGATCGGAAGCGTGTACTCCGTGCTGTCCGCAGCCTTGAGCACCAGTCGTGTGCCGTCGTTGGAGACGGCCACGACACGCAGTTCGGGCATGGGGACCTCCCGGGTGGTGCCTGCCGACGTCACCTGCGTCGCTGCTTCCGCTAGTCGAGTGTGGCCTGCCCGGGTGCAGCCTGCCACAACCTTGCCGAGTTGCCCGGCGTGTCGGGCATGGGCCCTGGAACGCCGTTATGGCACGGTTACCTATTTGCAACGCAGAGTGACCGAAGTGGTCGCCCTGGGTAGCTGGCGCCCGTGCGGTGCCGCGGCGCCGCCGGTTCGAGTGCCGCTTTCGGCCCCCTCCCGCAGAGCCCGGAAACCCGAGAGGGAGACCAGGCCCAGGGCTCGCCACAGTACTCCATTCGGGCCACCTGGGTGGACCGCCGCGCCGCCGAAGTTCTCCCTGGGGGCGGGAGTTGGAGGCCGTGCGCCGTGCGGGTGCGCACTTCATACGTGTCGTGCTTCACAGAATCGACAGAAACGGAACTATTCGCTTCGCCCATAGGTCCCCACTACGTACAAGCTGGCGGAGAAGGGCGAACAGAGGCTGTAGATGGGTGACAAGCCGGATTCCGGGACGAAGCAGGACGAGAAGCGACTCGACCTGAGCGTGCCCCAGGTCGCGGGCAGCGCGCTCGCGGCGATCGCGGCCGCCGTGCTCGCCTCCAGACTCGGTGTCTACGGGACGATCCTCGGCGCCGGTGTGGTGAGCGTCGTCGCCACCTGCGGCGGCACCGTGTTCCAACACCTGTTCCGCCGCACCGGGGAACAACTGCGCGACGTCACCGTCCCATCGCTGCCCAAGCCGCGCCGCGACCCGGGCTTTCCGGCGTACGAGGACACCCGCGAGGGCGAGTTCGGCGCGGCCACCGTCCACGGCACCCGGCTCCGGGGCTGGAAGAGGTCCGCGCTCGGCGCCGCCGTCGTCTTCGCGCTCGCGATGGGCGGCATCACGACGTACGAACTGGCGTCCGGCGGGGAGCTGGGCGGCGGCAAGGGCGGCACCACCTTCGGCTCGGTCGTGAACGGCGGCGGGGGTGGCGGCAAGTCGTCGGAGAAGGACTCGGAACCGGAGCGGCGCACCCCGCACACGGCCGGCACGGGCGCCGACGGAGGCGCCTCCTCCTCGCCGGACCCAGGGAAGGCGACCGGCGGAACGGCCACCACCGGCGGCACTTCGGGCCCGGGAGACATGTCGGGCCCGGGAGGCACCACCCCGTCACCCACTCCTACCCCCTCCACCTCCACCGGTGGTTCGGGATCCTCGGGCGGCACCCCGAGTCCGCCGCCGACGCCCCCGCCGTCCACGGGCGGGGCTTCCACCGGCTCCTCCACCGCCACCCCGGACACCGGATCGGGAGCGGGGTCGGCGGCGGCCCCGCCCGCCACGTAGGACGTCAGTCCCCGAGCACCCGGCGCAGATACGCGTTGGCGAACAGCCGGTCCGGGTCGAGCCGGTCGCGCAGGGCCGTGAACTCGCCGAAGCGCGGATAGGCCTCGGCGAAGTACTCGGCGTCGCGGCTGTGCACCTTGCCCCAGTGGGGACGGCCCGCGTGCGCGGTCATGATCCGCTCCACGGCGGTGAAGTACGCCTGGTACGGCGTGCCCTTGTACATGTGGACGGCGATGTACGCGGTGTCCCGGCCCGACGCCGTGGAGAGCGCGATGTCGTCGGCCGGGGCGGTGCGCACCTCGACCGGGAAGCTCACCCGCAGGCCCGACCGCTCTACCAGCGCCCGCACTTCGCGCAGCGCCTCCACGACGGCCTCGCGCGGCACCGCGTACTCCATCTCCACGAACCGCACCCGGCGGGGACTTGTGAAGACCTTGTACGGAATGTCGGTGTACGTACGGGCGGAAAGGGCGCGGCTGGAAACCTTGGCGATCGCGGGGATCGTCGCGGGGACGGCCCGGCCCAGTGAACAGACCACCTGGAAGAGGCCGTTGGACATGAACTCGTCCTCGATCCAGCCGCTCACCCTGCCGGGCGGGGCGGCGGGACCGGCGCTGCGGTTGTTGCGCTTGGTGTTGCAGTTGCCGGTGTGCGGGAACCAGTAGAACTCGAAGTGCTCGTTCTCGGCGTGCAGCGCCTCGAACTCCGAGGTGACCTTGTCGAAGGTCATCGGCTCCTCGCGTGCGGTGAGCAGGAACTCGGGCTCCACGGCGAAGGTGATCGCCGAGACGACCCCGAGCGCCCCGAGCCCGATCCGCGCCGCCGCGAAGACATCCGCATTCTCCTCGGCCGAGCACTTCAGGAGCGAGCCGTCGGCCGTGATCAGCTCAAGCCCCGTGATCTGCGCGGCTATCGAGGCCGAGTCGCGGCCGGTGCCGTGGGTACCGGTGGAGGTGGCCCCGGCCACCGTCTGCTCCATGATGTCGCCCATGTTGGTGAGCGAGAGGCCCTCGCGCGCGAGGACCGCGTTCAGCCGCTTCAGGGGCGTGCCCGCCTCGACGGTCACCGTCATGGCCGTACGGTCGATCTCCCGGATGCCGGTGAGCAGATCCGGACGTATGAGCACGCCGTCGGTGGCGGCGGCCGTGGTGAAGGAGTGGCCGGTGCCGACCGCCTTCACCTTGAGGCCGTCCTCGGCCGCCCGGCGCACGGCGGCGGCCAGTTCGGCCGCCGAGGCGGGGGAGACCTCCCGCACCGGCCGGGCCGTGACGTTGCCCGCCCAGTTACGCCACGTGCTGCTGCTCGCTCCGCTCATCTGCTCCGAGCCCCTCCCGTTGCGGCGCCGGCCTGCTCAGCCGGCGGTACCCCAGGAACGCCACCGCGGCCGCGAGCGCTCCCGCCACGACGGGCACCAGATACCCCGAGCGCGCGCCCGCCGCGTCCACCACCCAGCCGGCGGCGGACGAGCCGAGCGCCACACCGACCGCCAGCCCGGTACTGGTCCAGGTCATGCCCTCGGTGAGCTTGCTGCGCGGTACGTGCTGCTCGACGAGGGCCATGGTGGTCACCATCGTCGGTGCGATGGACAGGCCCGCGACAAAGAGCGCCACGGCCAGGAACGGCAGGCTCCCGGCCAGTTGGAGCGGGATCATACTCACCGCCATCGCACACACTCCCACCAGCCACCTCGTGGCAGCGGCGCCCTTGGGGCGCAGCAGCCCGAACACCGCTCCCGCGAGGCACGAGCCCAGCGCGTACACGGCGAGCACCAGGCTGGCCGCCGCCTTGTGGCCGCGCTCGTCGGCGAAGGCCACGGTGACCACGTCGACCGCGCCGAAGACCGCGCCGGTGGCGACGAAGGTGGCGACCAGGACCTGGAGGCCCGGGGAGCGCAGCGCGGAGCCGCCGGTGTGGTGCTCGCGCGGGTGCGGCACGGGCTCGGTGGCGCGCTGGGCGGTCAGCCAGAAGACGCCGACGACCAGGAATCCGGCCGCGATCAGCGGCCCCGCCTCGGCGAACCAGGCGGTGGAGAGCCCGATGGAGAGGATCGGCCCGACGATGAAGCAGAGCTCGTCGACGATCGACTCCCACGAGTACGCGGCGTGCAGTTTCTGCCCGTCGCCCCGGTAGAGCTCGGCCCAGCGGGCCCGGACCATCGAGCCGACGCTGGGTACGCAGCCCGCGGCCGCCGCGAAGACGAACAGCGACCACTCCGGCGCGCTCTGCTGGGCGCAGACGAGCAGCCCGGCCACGGCGGCCACCGCGGCGAGGGTCGCGGGGCGCAGCACCCGGCGCTGCCCGTGCCGGTCGACCAGGCGTGAGATGTACGGGCCGAGCACGGCGGCCGACATCGCGAGGGTCGCGGAGAGCGCCCCGGCCAGGCCGTAGCGGCCGGTGAGCTGGGAGACCATCGTGACGATGCCGATGCCCATCATGGACAGCGGCATCCGGCCGAGCAGCCCGGCCGCGGAGAACCGCTTGGTGCCGGGGGCGGCGAAGATCGCGCGGTACGGACTGGGCATGGAGGCTCCGGCGGCCGGCTCAACCCTGTGGCTGAAGCGTGCAATTAATATCTAAAGCTTACGGTGTTGAAGTTACGGTGCCGAGTACCACCGGCGCACGCGGTTTTCCGGACCCGCCCGGTGCGCGTCCTCCCCCTCGCCCGTTCCCGGCCGGTTCCGCGGTTGTCAGTGGCGGATGGCAGGATCGATGCCATGTCCGATCTGCGCGATCAAGCTCCCGGAGCGGCCGCCGACGCGGCTCCGTACGACGCCCTGCTGCTGCTCTCCTTCGGCGGCCCCGAGGGCCCCGACGACGTGGTCCCGTTCCTGGAGAACGTGACGCGCGGCCGGGGCATCCCCAAGGAGCGGCTCAAAGAGGTGGGGCAGCACTACTTCCTGTTCGGCGGGGTCAGCCCCATCAACGAGCAGAACCGCGCCCTCCTGGACGCCCTGCGCCAGGACTTCGCGAGGAACAGCCTGGACCTCCCGGTCCACTGGGGCAACCGGAACTGGGCGCCGTATCTGACGGACACCCTGCGCGAGATGGCCCTGGCGGGCCACCGCCGTATCGCCGTGCTCACCACCAGCGCCTACGCGTCGTACTCGGGCTGCCGCCAGTACCGCGAGAACCTGGCGGACGCGCTGGCCGCGCTGGAGGCGGAGGGCATCAAGCCGCCGCGCGTGGACAAGCTGCGGCACTACTTCAACCACCCCGGCTTCGTGCGCCCGATGATCGACGGCGTCCTCGCCTCGCTGGCCCAGCTCCCCGAGGAGGTCCGGGCCGGCGCCCACCTCGCGTTCACCACCCACTCGATCCCGGACGCCTCCGCCGACACCTCCGGCCCGGCCGATGAGCACGGGGAGGGCGGCGCCTATGTGCGCGAGCACCTGGCCGTGGCCCGGCTGATCGCCGACGCCGTGGCCGGGGAGACCGGGGCCGAGCGGCCCTGGGAGCTCGTCTACCAGTCCCGCTCCGGCGCCCCGCACATCCCCTGGCTGGAGCCGGACATCTGCGACCACCTGGAGGCGCTGCACGGCAAGGGCGTGCCCGCGGTCGTGATGGTGCCCATCGGCTTCGTCTCGGACCACATGGAGGTCCTGTACGACCTGGACACGGAGGCCACCGCCAAGGCCGCCGAGCTCGGTCTGCCGGTCGTGCGGTCGGCCACCGTCGGCGCGGACCCCCGGTTCGCCGCCGCCGTGCGCGAGCTCGTCCTTGAGCGGGCGGCGGCCGAGCGCGGACAGAGCGTCGAGCGCTGCGCCCTCGGCGCGCTCGGCCCCTCGCACGACCTCTGCCCGGCCGGCTGCTGCCCGGCCCGTGCCCCCCGGCCCGCCGCGGCCGGCGCCGACAGCCCGTACGTGTAAGGAGCGACGATGACCGCGCACCACACCGCTGCTCAGCAGGACGAGCACGCCGAGAACGCAGAACTGCTCGCTCTCGCCCTGGAGGCCGCCCGCCGGGCCGGGGCGCTGCTGCGGGACGGGCGTCCGGAGGACCTGGGCGTCGCCGCGACCAAGACGAGCTCCATCGACGTCGTCACCGAGATGGACATCGCCGCCGAGAAACTGATCACCGGCTTCCTCTCCGAGCACCGCCCCGACGACGGCTTCCTCGGCGAGGAGGGCGCCTCCAGCGAGGGCACCAGCGGGATCCGCTGGGTCATCGACCCGCTGGACGGCACCGTCAACTACCTGTACGGACTGCCCACTTGGTCCGTCTCCATCGCCGCGGAGCGCGACGGCGTGCGGGTCGCGGGCGTGGTCGAAGCGCCGATGCGGGGGGAGACGTACCACGCGGTGCTCGGCGGCGGCGCGTTCCTCGGCGAGCGGCGGCTGCGCTGCCGCCCGGCCGCCCCGCTCGAACAGTCCCTGCTCGGCACCGGCTTCGCCTACGTCCAGTCGGTCCGGGCCCACCAGGCGTCCGTCGTGGAGCGGCTGATCCCGCGGTTCCGGGACATCCGGCGCGGCGGCTCGGCGGCGATCGACCTGTGCGACGTGGCGGCCGGGCGACTGGACGCGTACTACGAGCGCGGCCTCAACCCCTGGGACCTGGCGGCGGGCGACCTCATCGCGCGCGAGGCGGGCGCCCTGACCGGCGGGCGCGCGGGCGACCCGGCCTCCCGGGAGCTGACGATCGCGGCGACCCCGGAGCTCTTCGGCCCGCTCCAGGCGCTCCTGGAGGAGTACGGCGCCTGGCACGACTGAGCCGCCCGGCGCCCGCCCCAGGACAGCGGAGACCCCCGGCACCGTCCCGCGGTGCCGGGGGTCTCCTCCGGCGCGTCAGTGTGCCGCGACCGCCACCTCGACGCCGTGTTCGGCGGCGAGGCGATGAAGATCGTCGAGCTCGGCCTGCTCGACCTCCGCGAGGAAGTCGTCGCCGCTCTCACGAGCCTGCGTGAGGTCCGTCTCCGTGGCCCTGATGCGCTGCAGGAGTCCTGCGGTGAATGCGTCCATGGTGCCCCCTCGTCGTGGGTCGGTGGCGGGTGGCACGGGGGTGTGCCGACGGTGGGTCCACGATCACGAGCAGCGGGTAGTGGCATGCCACATACAGGGCGTGATCGCGGGTGTGCAGTCGTCCTCCCCCGGCCCGGAGTACGAGAAACCTCAACTCGCGCGGCAATCCCGGGAATTCCCGGGCGCCCCCGGAAGCCGCAGGTCGGGCGGCGGCTGCGCGGCGGCACCGTCTTACCGCCGGTTTATGGCCGTAAGGGGCAGGATGGAAGCACACAGTCACTGCTTCAGCGCCCACAGAACTGCCCCTACGGGCTCAGGAACCGCCCGAGCGGGCCCACAGGCGCCCACGGGGCATCAGCGGCCCGCGAGGGCTCACAGGAAGGAAAAGCGCCGTGCGCGTACTCGTCGTCGAGGACGAGCAACTGCTCGCCGATGCGGTGGCCACCGGACTTCGCCGGGAGGCAATGGCCGTCGACGTCGTGTACGACGGCGCCGCCGCCCTGGAGCGCATCGGGGTCAATGACTACGACGTGGTGGTGCTCGACCGGGACCTCCCGCTGGTGCACGGCGACGACGTCTGCCGCAAGATCGTCGAGCTGGGAATGCCCACCCGGGTCCTGATGCTGACCGCCTCCGGCGACGTCAGCGACCGGGTGGAGGGCCTGGAGATCGGCGCCGACGACTATCTGCCCAAGCCGTTCGCCTTCAGCGAGCTGACCGCCCGGGTAAGGGCCCTGGGGCGGCGTACGACGGTGCCGCTGCCGCCCATCCTGGAGCGCGCGGGCATCAAGCTCGACCCCAACCGGCGCGAGATCTTCCGCGACGGCAAGGAGATCCAGCTGGCCCCCAAGGAGTTCGCGGTCCTGGAGGTGCTGATGCGCAGCGAGGGCGCGGTCGTCTCGGCCGAGCAGCTCCTGGAGAAGGCCTGGGACGAGAACACGGACCCGTTCACCAACGTGGTGCGGGTGACGGTGATGACGCTGCGCCGCAAGCTCGGTGAGCCGCCCGTCATCGTCACCGTGCCGGGCTCGGGATACCGGATCTGACCGCGATGGCCACCACGCCCGCGCCCCCCACGGCGCCACCGAAACCGACCTGGGACCCCAGGGGAGCCGAGCCCCCCTTCCCGTGGGTGCGCCCGACCATCCGCATAAGGCTGACCCTGCTCTACGGCGGAATGTTCATGATCGCGGGCATTCTGCTGCTCTCGATCATCTATCTGCTGGCGGCGACTGCGCTGCGCTCCGCGAACGAGCTGCCGTTCAAGCTGCTGCCCGAGAGCAAGATTCAGCTGACCAGCAACTCCTGCCACACGCTCCAGTCCGGCCTCACGGCCGACCAGGTCAACGCCGCCCTGAAGGCCTGCGTCGCCGACCAGCGCCAGCACGCGCTGGACGACCTGCTGACCCGCTCGCTGATGGCGCTGCTCGGCCTCAGCGTCATCGCCTTCGCCTTCGGATACGCGATGGCGGGCCGCGTCCTGTCGCCGCTGGGCCGGATCACCCGGACCGCCCGCCGGGTGGCCGGGACCGACCTGAGCCGACGGATCGAGCTGGACGGCCCGGACGACGAGCTCAAAGAGCTCGCGGACACCTTCGACGACATGCTGGACCGCCTGGAGCGGGCCTTCACGGCCCAGCAGCGGTTCGTCGCCAATGCCTCGCACGAGCTGAGGACCCCGCTGGCCATCAACCGCACGCTCCTGGAGGTCCACCTCTCCGATCCCGGGGCGCCCATGGAGCTCCACCAGCTGGGCAAGACGCTCCTCGCCACCAACGAGCGCAGTGAGCAGCTGGTCGAGGGCCTGCTGCTGCTGGCCCGGAGCGAGAACGAGATCGTCGACCGCAAGCCGGTCGACCTGGCCGAGGTCGCCTCCCGCGCCATCGAGCAGGCCCGCGGTGAGGCCCAGGCCAAGGGCGTGGAGATCCGCGGTGAGCGGGCGCCCGCGGTGGTCCAGGGCAACGGCGTGCTCCTTGAGCGGATCGCCCTGAACCTGGTGCAGAACGCCGTACGCTACAACGTGCCGGAGGACGGCTGGGTCTCGGTGACCACCGAGCTCAGGGACGGCCAGGCGGTCCTGCTGGTCTCGAACACGGGGCCGGTGGTTCCCGCGTACGAGATCGACAACCTCTTCGAGCCGTTCCGGCGGCTGCGGACCGAGCGGACCGGAAGCGACAAGGGCGTCGGCCTCGGCCTGTCCATCGCCCGATCCGTCGCGCGGGCTCACGGAGGCCGTATCATCGCGGAGCCCCGTGAGGGAGGCGGCCTCGTGATGCGTGTCACCCTGCCCGTCTGAGATGCTTTTCGATGCCATCGAGAAGTTCGCTTTGAGCGGAATTTTCGGGACCTGTTCCGAAGATATTCGTGTGTGATCAATCACAGGGACAAAATTCCGGCCATCTACTCTCCGTGATCAAGGATTCCCCCAAAAAACCGGGAAAAGTCCGGGTTTCCGGGGGGTGAGATCACGGGAAGTACACGGGGTGGCGCCCGTGAAGTGCGACATTCGGACCGTGTACGGTCCCGATCGCCACCCAAGACGATCACTCTTCAGGAGTGCGGCTGGGTGTCGATTGAGTAACAGACCTTGATGTGAGGCAAAATCTCCGCCTCGGGTCGGGCACAAGTCCGGCCTCTCACGCGTTACGTGCGCTGGAGACACCGCAACCACCCAGAGGGGGAGAGCGACATGGCAAC
The DNA here is from genome assembly GCF_042737755.1 of Streptomyces sp. NPDC059994. Lineage (NCBI taxonomy): Bacteria > Bacillati > Actinomycetota > Actinomycetes > Kitasatosporales > Streptomycetaceae > Streptomyces > Streptomyces sp. NPDC059994. The sequence continues at coordinate 3,798 of NZ_JBHWUR010000094.1, read as the reverse complement.
GGACTACGACACCCCACGCAAGACCGATGACGACGTCGATTCCGACAGTCTTGAAGAACTGAAGGCCCGGCGGAACGACAAGTCCGCCTCGGCCGTCGACGTCGACGATTTCGAGGCCGCGGAAGGCATGGAACTGCCCGGCGCGGACCTTTCCAACGAGGAACTCGCCGTCCGGGTCCTGCCCAAGCAGGCCGACGAGTTCACCTGCATGAGCTGTTTCCTCGTGCACCACCGCAGCCAGCTGGCCAGGGAGAAGAACGGCCAGCCGATCTGCCGCGACTGCGACTGATCGGGCAGGCCGTGGCAGGCGCCGAACCGCCCCGGAAGCGACCGTTCCGGCGAAAGGGTGCCTCGGGTACGCCCGAGGTGTCACAGGGCGGCACAGGCCCGGCAGAGGGCGTCCAGGCGCCCGCCGAGCCCTCCGCCCTCCCCGCGGTGAGCTCTGCCGCCCGTGCACATGAGGACGAGCGGGGCCGGCCGGCCTCGCTCGAAGCAGTACTGGACGACCAGGCGGGGCCCGCGGCCGGGGCCCGACGCCTGGGCGCCCTGCGCAGAGCAGCCGCCACCAAGGGCGTCCCGGCCCTCAAGAAAGGGGTCCGCAAGAGCGGCGCGGGCGCCAGGGCCGGAATCGGCCACCTCGCCGATCGCGTCATCGAGATCGCCCCACGCATTCCCGTCCGCGACCTGGCGACCCTGCGCGGGCAGTTCCCGGGTCTCGGCCCGGAGCAGATCGCGGACAAACTGATCGCGGGCGCCGCGAACGCCACGTCGACGGTGGGCGCGGGCATCGGCGCCGCCGCGATGCTCCCCGTCCCGCCGGCCATGCCGGCCGAGCTGGCCGCCGAGATCACCGGCGTCGCCGCCATCGAACTCAAGCTCATCGCCGAGCTCCACGAGGTCTACGGGTTGCGCCCGCCCGGCAATCTGAAAGAGCGCTCCATGGCGTATCTGACGTCCTGGACCGAGGAGCGCGGCGTCCAGGTGACCAGACCGGCGACCATCAATGCCGCCCTCGGCGGCCAGATGAAGCGCGAACTGCGCCAGCAGATCACCAAGCGCCTGGTCCGCAATCTGCCCAACCTGACGCCGTTCATGGTCGGCGCGGCGGTGGGCGCGGTGATGAACCGGCGCGACACGAAGAAGGTCGCGGCGCATGTCCGCGACGATCTGCGCAAGCACGCGGTTCCCTGGGACGCGCTGCCCGCGCTCCCGGCCCTGGAGCAGCCCGCCGACCCGCTCAGGCCCGGGGAGCTCCCGAAGGAGCTGGGCCACTAGGCCGTCGGCACGGGTTCTGCCCCGCGCCCCGCTCCTCAGGCGCCGGAGGGGCTGTCTTCCCCGCCGGACTCAGTGCGCGTCGGACGCCCGCAGGGTCTCCAGCACCTGCTTCAGCTTCCGCGGGTCCCGCGTCGACAGATACACGTACGGAGTCGGGTCCCGCGGGTCCGTGACCTCCACCCGCACCGCCGTCGGGATGTAGCTGCGCAGCAGCATGAAGGCGCGCGGGTCGGCCTTGTGCAGCCGCCAGGCCCGGGCCTCCTCCGCGTCCAGCACCTCGGGCTCGCCGAGCGCGGTCACCGGGATCCGGGCGTCGCCCGCCACCAGCGTGCCCGCCACGACCCGGATGCGTACCGATCCGTACGAGCTCACCACCACCGCGGCCGCGGCCGTCCCGCCGATGAGGCCCGCCAGGAGCGGCAGGCCGCCCAGCGGCAGCAGCATCAGCGCGCACGCCACCCCGACCAGGGCGGCGATCAGCCACCACGAGCGGGGGGCGGTGAGGCGTTCGGTGTACTGAGGGGCGTTCGGCTGCATGACAGCAAGCTTGGCACGGCGCGACCGGCGCCCGGGACCGCGGGTAAGGTCAGCGGCTGTGACTGCTAGATCTGCGTCTTTGACGCCCCCGGCCGACGCGAAGCCGCCGGTCCGGCACCCCGACGCGCCCGCCCCGGGCGAGCTGCTCGGCGCGCATTACGAGCACTGCTTCGGCTGCGGCGGCGGACAGCCCCACGGACTGCACCTGGAGGCGCGGGCCGGCGCGGGCGTGACCGTCACCGCCGAGTTCACCGTGCGCCCCGCCCACCAGGGCGCCCCCGGCCTCGCGCACGGCGGGGTGCTCGCCACGGCGCTCGACGAGACGCTCGGCTCGCTGAACTGGCTGCTGCAGACGATCGCGGTGACCGGCCGCCTGGAGACCGACTTCGTACGGCCCGTGCCGGTGGACACCGTGCTGTTCCTGGAGGCCGAGGTCACCGCCGTCGACGGGCGGAAGATCTACTCCAGGGCGACCGGGCGGATAGGCGGCCCCGACGGGCCGGTGGCGGTCCGGGCCGACGCCCTCTTCATCGAGGTGAAGGTCGACCACTTCATCCAGAACGGCCGTCCGCAGGAGATCCAGGCCGTCATGTCCGACCCCGACCAGGTCAGGCGCGCCCGCGCCTTCGAGGTGAACCCGTGACCCGTAACCCCGTAGACGTCCTCATCCGCCGAGTCGACCCGCAGGTGCCGATTCCGGCGTACGGGCACCCCGGCGACGCGGGGGCCGACCTCGTCACCACCGAGGCCGCCGAGCTCGCCCCCGGGGAGCGGGCCGTCCTGTCCACCGGGGTGAGTATCGCCCTGCCCGACGGGTACGCGGCCTTTGTGCATCCGAGGTCCGGCCTGGCCGCACGCTGCGGTGTAGCCCTGGTGAATGCCCCGGGGACGGTTGATGCCGGGTACCGTGGGGAAATCAAGGTGATCGTGGTCAATCTCGACCCGCGCGAGACTGTGCGGTTCGAGCGATTCGACCGGATTGCCCAACTTGTCGTCCAGCAGGTCGAGAAGGTGCGCTTCCACGAGGTGGCGGAGCTTCCCGGCTCGGCGAGGGCCGAGGGGGGCTTCGGTTCCACCGGCGGTCATGCCGCTGTGGACGGCACTACGGGTGGGAATCGATACGCTTCGGTCGTATCCGACCGGGAAGGACAGTGACGTGTTCGGACGTCGCAAGAAGAGCGGCTCCGCCGAAGACACGGCGGGCGAGGCCGAGCAGGTCGTCGACGGCATCGACGGTGAAGATGCCGACTACGCCGATGACTCCGCCGACGCGGACGAGCCGCGCAGGATGAATCTGCCGCCGGCGCCCCGGCCGAACGGTCCGTGGGACATCTCCGAGGTCACCGAGGCCGGAGAGGGCCGGGTCGACCTGGGCGGACTGTTCGTCCCCGGAGTCGAGGGCATGGAGCTGCGGGTCGAGGTCGCGGGCGACGCCATCGTCGCGGCGACCGTCGTGCTGCGCGACAGCGCCGTACAGCTGCAGGCCTTCGCGGCCCCCAAGAACGAGGGCATCTGGGGCGAGGTCCGCGAGGAGATCGCCTCCGGCATCACCCAGCAGGGCGGCATCATCGACGAGGTCGAGGGCCCGCTCGGCTGGGAGCTGCGCGCCCAGGTACCGGTCCAGCTCCCGGACGGTACGAACGGGGTGCAGCTGGTCCGCTTCGTGGGCGTGGACGGGCCGCGCTGGTTCCTGCGCGGTGTGATCTCCGGCCAGGGCGCGGTGCAGCCGCAGGCCGCGGGGCTCCTTGAGCAGATCTTCCAGGACGCGGTCGTGGTGCGCGGCGAGGGCCCGATGGCCCCGCGCGACCCGATCGTCCTGAAGCTGCCGGACGACGCGCAGATGATGCCCGACGGCGTCCAGCAGGAGGAGCAGGAGGGCTCGCGCTTCTCCGGCGGCATGGGCCAGCTCCAGCGCGGCCCGGAGATCACCGAGGTGCGCTGACCGGCTTCCCCTCTTCCGGCGGGCCGTACCCCTTCGCGGGGTAC
>NZ_JBHWUR010000093.1:0-29944 GCF_042737755.1 Streptomyces sp. NPDC059994 | reverse complement strand
AGGGGCGCGGGGAACTGCGCGCCCAGCCCCCACCGGCCCGCACGCGAAACGCGCCGCGCCCCACAGTGCTTACTCCGTTCGCAACCCGTCCGGCCGCATCAACCTCCACAGCGGTGGCAACGACAGGGCCGTCACCAGGAGCACCACGGCCCCGCCGATCCCCACCATCCCCGCCACCGACGGCCAGTCGATGTGGATCGGGTGGCCGACCATGCGGAGCAGGACCGCTCCCAGGCCCAGGCCCACGCCCGCCGCCAGGGTGAGGCCCAGGGCGACCGGGACGGCTGTCTGCCACAGGACCGACCAGCTCAGGGTCGTGCGGCGGGTGCCGAAGGCGACCAGGGACGAGAGCAGGCGCTTGCGTTCGCGCAGTTGCTCCAGCATGGAGACCAGCAGGCTCGTGCCGATCAGCAGCAGGACCGCGGCGGCGCCGATGTACAGACCGCGCCGCGCCCCCGCGAACCTCGCCGCCGTCTTGAGGCCGTTGAGCTGCCGCGCCTGCGTGAACGGGTCCGCCGCCCACGCCGCGTTCAGGACCCGGTCGGCCACCAGCGCGTCGCCCGGCCGCGTCGTCACGTACGTCGTGTAGTACACCCGTGCCTTCGTGAGCTTGCGTATCGCTCCCGGCGTGGCCAGCAGGCCGCCGCGCTTGAAGCCCATCGGGTCCGTCCGGGCCGGGACCGTGCGCGCGTCGCGCGGCACCGTGTACGCGATCTCCGTCTCCTTGCGGTCTCCGCCGTCCGCCGGGGAGAAGTACAGCTTGGCGCCCGCCGCCGCACCCTCCCGGCCGTACTCGCCGCCGGTCGCCACGAACACGTCGCCGTCCTTGCACGAGGTCAGCTCGCCCACCTCGCGCAGGGCCCGGCAGTCGCCCACCGCCATCTCGACGTACTGCTGACTGTCCGGGTCCGGCGTCCTCGTGTGCAGGCCGATGTTCCCCAGCGTCGTCGTGCCCGTCACGCCCGGCACCGCCCTCAGGTTCTCCTCGCGGCGCGCCTGTTCGGCCTTGGACAGGTTCGAGGACACCGGGACGACCATCTGGGCCCGGGCCGTGTCCTCGCCGCTGGACTTCACGTAGTCGCCCTCGATGCCGCTGAAGAGCATCTGCAACGCGATCGCCCCGGCCACCGCCACCGCGATGCCGTTCACCAGGCGGGCCGCGGTGCCCGAGTTCAACTGGAGGCGGCGGACGGCCAGTTGCCAGCCGACCCCGCCGCCGCCGAGCCGCCGCACCACCGTCTCGATCAGCCACGGCAGCAGCGCCGACACGCCGATGAGCAGCAGGACCGTACCGCTGATCACCTGGGTCTGGTTGTAGAAGCCGGTGTCGCGGCCCTTGTCGAACATCGGCACGAGGAGGCCGAGTCCGACCACCGGCAGCAGCAGACGCCACCACAGGCGCCGCGGGCGCGGCACCGACGTCCGTACGACACCGAGCGGTTCGATCACCACACCGCGCAGCGCGAACAGCGTCACTCCGACCGCCGCCGCCGGCACCGCCACTCCCACCAGGAGCGCCAGGCCCGCGCTGGGGTTCAGGTCGGAGGGGAAGACGTTGAGCCGGGCGATCGTGACCTCACCCACGTACTGGCGGGCGATCAGGAAGAACACCGTGCCGAGGGCGAGTCCCAGGAGCGAGCCCGCCAGTGCCTCGCCCGCCGCGATCCAGCGGGTCATCCGGCTGTCCGCGCCGACCAGGCGCAGCGCCGCGAGGCGCTTGTCGCGCCGGTCGCCGCCGAAGCGGACGGCCGCCGCGATGAAGACCGCGACCGGCAGCAGCAGCACCACGAAGATGATCACGATGAGCAGGGCCAGGATCGGGTCGATCGGCTCGCCCGACTTCTTGTCCGGGAAGGTCTTGATCCGCTCGACGTCGACCTGGTCGGAGGACAGCGCCTGGTGGCCCTTGAGGGCGTCGCTGCCCGCGTAGTAGGCGAGTTCGTGCGGGCCCAGCAGGCCCGCGTTCCCGATCGTGCCGGTGATCCTGTACGGGACGCGCTCGCGCAGCAGTTTGCCGCCGGGCGACGCCAGCAGGTCGCGCAGCTCGGGCGAGACCACCATCGTGCCGGGCGCGGGCAGTGCGGACAGACCCGGCGGCACCGGCGCCCGGTCGCCCTCGGGCTGCAGCAGCCGGCCGCGGATGTCGTCACCGCCGAAGACCGTGTCGGTACGGGCGATCAGCATGGTGTCGGCGGCCGCGGGTGTCTCCTGCCCGGCGCCGTAGTCGTTGCGCGCGTTGTCGCGCGCGTCCCGCGCCGAGAGCGCGCCCGGCAGGGCGGTGGTGGCGAGCAGGAGTGCCACGCCGAGGCCGACGCCGATCGCCGTCATCAGCGTGCGCGTCCACCCCTCTCGGCCGCCGGTGAGCGCGAACTTGGCACCCATGGAGAGATCGCGGAGCCTGTTCATATGGTGTGCCTGTTCATACGGAGTGCTCCAGCATCATGTCGCGGGACTTTCCGTCGCGTACGACGATCTCCCGGTCGGAGTAGGCGGCGACCCGGGCCTCGTGGGTGACCAGGACGACCGCCGCGTTGGCGGACCGGGCCGCCTCGGTGAGCAGCTGCATCACGCGCTCGCCGTTGAGCGAGTCGAGGGCGCCGGTCGGCTCGTCCGCGAAGATCACCCGCGGTGAGGTGACCAGCGAGCGGGCCACCGCGACGCGCTGGCCCTGGCCGCCCGATACCTCGCCGGGCCGCTTGTTCCCGAGGTCGTCGACCTCCAGGCGCTCCATCCACGACAGCGCCGTGCGCTCGGCCTCCTTGCGGCGCACCCCGGTCAGCCGCAGCGGCAGGGCAACGTTCTCCGTACAGGTCAGCTCGGGGACGAGCTGGCCGAACTGGAAGACGAAGCCGAACTCGCTGCGGCGCAGCGCGCTGCGCTCCGCGTCCTTCATCGACGACAGCTCACGGCCGTTGTAGAGGATCGTCCCCGAGTCGGGCGTGACGATCCCGGCCAGGCAGTGCAGCAGCGTCGACTTGCCCGAGCCGGACGGGCCCATGACGGCGACGACCTCGCCGGGGTGGATGGAGAACTCCGCGCCGTCGAGGGCGGGCGTGGACCCGTACGACTTGCGCAGGTCCTTGGCGAGGAGCAGGGAGCCGGCGGGCGTCATGCGCGTACCTCCGTGGCGAGCTGGTCGAGGCGGGCGGCGGTCAGCTCCAGCCAGCGCAGGTCCGCCTCCAGGTGGAACAGGGCGTGGTCGCAGATCAGCTGGTCGGAGAGGTCGCCGCGGCGCTTGCGGTCGGTGAGGATGCGCATCAGCCGCAGGTGCTCGGCGCGCTGGGTGTCGAGCAGGTCGCCGGCGCTGCGGCCGGTGAGCAGGGCGAGGACGACCTTGGTGTAGAGCGTCGACTGGAGGTACGGCTCGGGCTTCTCCGGCTGCTTGAGCCAGGCCTCGACATCGGTGATGCCGGCCTCGGTGATCGCGTACCGCTTGCGCTCGGGGCCGCCGCCGGCCTCCACGCCGTCGACCTCCACGAGGCCGTTCTTCAGCAGGCGCGACATGGTCGAGTAGACCTGCCCGTAGTGCAGCGGGCGGTCGTGCCCGAACTTCTCGTCGAAGGCGCGCTTGAGGTCGTACCCATGGCGCGGGCCCGACTCCAGGAGTCCGAGGAGGGTGTGGCCGATGGACATGCTCAGATGCCTTTCTGCTGTAGGTCTGCGGACGGTGGTCGGGTCACTCGGTACGGAGGCCGTCGGGGCGCATCAGGCGCCACAGCGGGGGCAGGCTGAGCAGCGTCACCACCAGGACGGCGACGGTACCGGTGCCCGCGAGCGGCAGGAAAAGCCACCAGTCGGTGACCTCCTTGCCGACCATGTCGAGCAGGGCCACGCCCAGCGCGGTGCCGCCCGCGACCGCGAGCACGACCCCGAGGACGACCGGCACGGCGGTCTGCCACAGCACGGACAGGGCGAGCGAGGAGCGCCGGGTGCCGAAGGCGACCAGGACCGAGAGGAGCCTGCGGCGCTCGCGCAGCTGCTCGATCTGCGAGACGAGCAGGCTCAGCGCGATCAGCAGCATGGTGGCGATCGCCCCGGTCCGCAGCCCGCGCTGGACACTGGCGTACTGCTTGTCGCGCTCGACGTTGTCGATGGTGCGCACGGTCATGGCCGGGTCGATGGCGGCGGCCGTGTTGCGTACGTACTCCGCGGCGTCCGGCACCTTCCGGTCGACCTTGATCATGGCCTTGGTCTCGGCCGCCGGGAGCTTGGTGACGTCGACGGCGCCGGGGGTGGCGAAGATGCCGTACCGGTGCTCGCCCATCGGGTCCGGCCGGGAGACGACCGGGCGGGCCGAGTTGGGCAGCGTCCACAGGTACGGCTTCACCGAGGAGTCGTAGTCGGAGGTGGTGTCGAGGTTGACCGCCTCGCCGGGCCGCGCGGTCTCGTCCACCCATGCGCTCAGCCGCTTGTCGTCCGCGGGGTGGACGACGAAGGTGTCGCCGTCCCGGCAGGAGCCGGTGCGGGCGAGCTCCGCGAGCGTGGCGCAGTCGCCCACGGTCAGGGTGGTGGTGGGCTGGATCCGGCCCCCGGTGTAGTGGCCCGGCCGCGTCGCATAGGTCTCGACCGTGCCGATCACCGCCTCGACGCCCCTGGTGGCGCGGAAGTCGTGGATCATCCGCTGGGCGCGCTCGCCGCTCGGGAAGTCCGCCGTGACGTCGACCTGGGCGCGGCTGGGGTCCTGGTCGGTGGTGCGGACGAAGTCGGCGTGGATGCCGGTGGTCATCATCTGGAGCGAGATCGCGCCCGCCACCGCCACGGTGATCCCCGCGACGGCCCGGCTCGCGGTGCCGCCGCCGAGCTGGAGCCTGCGTACGGCCAGCTGCCAGGCGACCGGGCCGCCGCGCAGCCGGGCGACCGCCGCCTCCACCAGCCACGGCAGCAGCGTCGCGAGACCGGTCAGGGTGAGGATCGCGCCCAGGGCGACCAGGTTCGGGTCGGTGACGCCCTCGTCCACGCCCGCCTTGGGGGACAGGGCGAGGACGGTGACCCCGGCCACGGGCAGCAGCAGCCGCCACCACAGCCTGCGCCCGCGGGGCTTGGCGGCCCGGACGACGCCCAGCGGCTCGACGGCCACCGAGCGCATCGTGAAGAGGGTGACCACGACGGCCGCGAGCGGCACGGCGAGCAGCACGAGCACGGCGAGTGCGGGGTCCGGGGTGAAGTCGGCGGGGAAGGCGGCGAAGTCCCAGAAGCGGAAGCCGCCGACGAGTTCGCGGCCGAAGAGGAAGAGGACCGCTCCGAGCAGCAGGCCGAGTGCCGAGCCCGCGAGCGCCTCACCGGCCGCGATCCAGGCGGTCATCCCGGTGTCGGCGCCGACCAGGCGCAGCGCCGCGAGCCGCTTGTCGCGGCGCTCGCCGCCGAACCGTACGGCGGTGGCGATGAAGATGATCACCGGCAGCAGCAGCACCACGCAGGCCACCACGGTGAGCGCCACCAGGACCGGGTTGAGCGGCAGCTTCACGACCTCGCCGCCGAACGCGTTGGTGCGAAGGGCGCCGCCCGCCTGGCTGAGGGTGGAGCTGCCCGCGTAGAAGAAGAGCTCGGTGGGGTCGAGGAGCCCGGCGTCGCCGATGCTCGCGGTGACCTTGTACGGGAGCCGCCGGCGCAGCAGCTCGCCCTTCGGCGAGTCGAGCAGATCGCGCAGGGCGGGCGAGGCGGCCATCTCGCCGGGGCCGGGCAGGGCGTCCAGACCGGGCGGCACGGCGGGGTGCCTGCCCTCGGGGCGCAGCAGGAGTCCGCCGAGGGACTCGCCGCGGTACTGGGTGCCCACCATGTCGAAGAGCACCGAGCTGTCGGAGAGCTCGAACGGCTTCTTGCTGCCGGAGGCGGCGGGCGCCCGGGCGTCGCCGCGCGCGCTGCTCGCCTGGTTGACGTGCGGGATCGACGCCGCCGCGAAGAGCAGCGCGACCCCGAGCCCGACACCGAGCGCGGTCAGCAGCGTACGGACCCAGCCCTCGCGGCCGCCGGTGAAGGCGAACTTGGCGCCGAGCGCCAGCTCACGGACGCGGCGGCTCACCGCGTACCGGCCGGGGCGGGCGTGAGATCGCGGGAGCGGCCGTCGCGGACGGTGATCTCACGGTCCGAGTAGGCGGCGACCCGGGTCTCGTGGGTGACCAGGACCACGGCCGCGCCGGTGTCCCGGGCGGCCTCGGTGAACAGCCGCATCACCAGCTCGCCGCTGAGCGAGTCCAGGGCGCCGGTCGGCTCGTCCGCGAAGACCACGCGGGGCGCGGTGACCAGGGCGCGGGCGACGGCGGCGCGCTGGCCCTGGCCGCCGGATATCCGGTCAGGCCGCCGCCGGGCGACCGAGTCGACCTCCAGGCGCTCCAGCCAGTGCATCGCCGCGCGGTCGGCGTCCTTGCGGCGCACCCCGTCGAGCCGCAGCGGCAGCGCCACGTTCTCGGCGCAGGTGAGCTCGGGCACGAGCTGGCCGAACTGGAACACGAACCCGAAGTCGCGGCGGCGCAGGGCCGAGCGCCGGGTGTCGTTCATCGCGGTCACATCGCGCCCGTCGTACGTGATGGTCCCCGCGTCGGGCCGGACGATCCCGGCGAGACAGTGCAGCAGCGTGGACTTCCCGGACCCCGAGGGCCCCATGACGGCGACGATCTCACCGGGGGAGAGGGAGAAGTCCGCGCCGTCGAGGGCGGGCGTGGAGCCGAAGGCCTTGCGCAGCCCGCTCGCGCTGAGCAGGGGGCCGGACGACGGGCCGGATGACGAGCCGAGTGACATGAGGAGAACTATACGCACTAGGTATACGCGGTGTGTATACCCCTGGTGCATAGCGCCGAGAGGAACATGACATTCCCATGCAAAAACGGGCAGGATCCAGGGTTCTGGCAACCCTCAGGGCCTTTTGTCAGTCGGTTCCCATGGACCGGGTGCTGATTCTCACGTACGGAAAAGACGTGATCGGCTCCTCTTTGTCCACACGTGCGGTGTTACTTTTCTGAGCTGATCTGGCGAGTCAAGAAGGCGAGCGACTGAGGTTATGGGCCGAGCGGAAGAGCGGCGGGCCCGGCAGCGCGGTGCGCGCCGGACCACGCAGAAGAAGGGCGGGCGGATACGCAGGCTCTTCACCTGGAAGAAGATGCTCGGCACCTTCTTCGGTCTCGTCCTGCTCGCGATGGGCGGCTTCTACATCATCTATCTGATGACGCCGATCCCGGAGGCGAACGCCCAGGCGCAGCTGCAGAGCAACGTCTACAAGCTCTCCAACGGCAAGATCATCGCCCGCACCGGACAGCTCAACCGTGAGGTCGTCGGGCTCGACAAGATCCCCGAGAAGGTCCAGCTGGACTTCGTCGCCGCCGAGAACATGTCCTTCTACAAGGACTCCGGCGTCGACTTCAAGGGCACCGCCCGAGGCCTGCTGAACACCCTCTCCGGCAAGGGCAAGCAGGGTGGCTCGACCATCACCCAGCAGTACGTCAAGAACTTCTACCTGAGCCAGGACCAGACGGTCACCCGCAAGCTCAAGGAGCTGGTGATCTCCCTCAAGGTCGACCAGAAGTACGACAAGAAGGAGATCCTGGCCGGGTACATCAACACCAGCTTCTACGGCCGCAACTCCTACGGCATCCAGGCCGCGGCGCAGGCGTACTACGGGGTGGACTCCACCAAGCTGACCATCGAGCAGGGCGCCTATCTGGCGGCGCTGCTCCAGGCGCCCAGCCAGTACGACTGGGCGGTGGCCACGGAGACCGGCAAGAAGCTGGTGACCAACCGCTGGAACTACGTCCTCGACAACATGGTCAAGATGAAGGAGCTGGACGCGGCCCAGCGGGCGTCGATGAAGTTCCCGGTGCCGATCGAGCCCAAGCCCGACCCCGGCATGGAGGGCCAGACCGGCTACATGGTCCGGGCCGCCAAGGACGAGCTCGTCCACAACGGCATCAGCGAAGCGGATCTGGCCAAGGGCGGCTGGACCATCACGCTCAACATCGACCCCAAGAAGCAGCAGCTTCTTGAGGGTGCGGTGAAGCAGGAGCTGACCAGCAAGCTGGACAAGAAGAAGAAGGTCGACCAGGACGTCCAGGCGGGCGCCGTCTCGGTGGACCCGAAGACCGGTTCGGTCGTCGCGCTGTACGGCGGCGAGGACTACATGAAGCACCAGATCAGCAACGCGAAGACGGCCACCTACCAGCCCGCCTCGACCTTCAAGCCGCTGATCCTCGCCGCCGCGCTCAACGACAAGGCCGAGACGCAGGACGGCAAGGAGATCCGGGCCAACACCATCTACAACGGCGACAACAAGCGCCCGGTGAAGGGCGAGGGCGGCGACGGCTACGCGCCGCCCAACGAGGACGATCAGAGCTACGGCCCCATCACCGTCCAGACGGCGATGAACAAGTCCGTCAACAGCGTCTTCGCGCAGATGGGCGTGGACGTGGGGCTGACGAAGCTGCGGGACACGGCCGTCGCGCTCGGCCTCAACCACATGAAGGGCGTCGGTGCCCATCCCGCCATGACCCTGGGCTCCTACGGCGCGAGCCCGATGGAGATGGCCGGCGCGTACGCCACGCTCGACAACCACGGCAAGAAGGTCACGCCGTCCATCGTCAAGTCGGCCCAGCACAAGACGGCCAAGTACAACAGGCCGGACCCGATCGGCGACCAGGTGGTCAGCCGTGACGCGGCCGACGCCGTCACCTCGGTGCTCACCGGCGTGGTCGACGACGGTACGGCCAAGAGGTCGGTGCGGGACGCGTCCAACCGCGACGGGCAGGCGGTCGCGGGCAAGACCGGCACCTCCGACGACAACAAGTCGGCCTGGTTCACCGGCTACACGCCGTCGCTGGCGACCTCCGTCGGCCTGTGGGGCGAGGCCGCCGGGCCGCGTACGGTGAAGATCGACGGCAAGGAGACCACGGTCGGCAAGGGCGGCCAGGTCTCCCTCAAGGACGTCGCCGACATCGACGGCCGGGTCGCCGGTGGCTCCATCCCGGCCCGGATCTGGGCCGCGTACACCTTCGACGCGGTCGGCAGCGGCGACTCCGAGTTCGACCTGGACACCGACCAGGGCGCGGCCAAGCAGCCGGACGAGCCCCCGGTGACCACGCCGACGGGGACCCCGTCCAGCACGCCGACCCGTACCCCCTCGCACCCCCCGACCCGGACGCCGACGCGCACGCCGACCCACACCCCGACGCGCACGCCGACGACCGGCGGCACCAACGGCACCCCCACCAACGGGGGCCAGACCAACGGCGGTCAGACCAACGGGGGCCAGACGAACGGCGGTCAGACCAACGGGGGCACCACCACCGGCACGACCAACGGGGGCACGACCACCGGCACGGCCGACGGCGGGACCACCACCGGAACGGCCGACGGGGGAACGACCCAGGGCACCATCCAGGGCGGCGGCAACACGCCGTAGCCCCACGCCTGTGACACGCGCGTCGGCCCCCCACCCGTCAGGGCGGGGGGCCGACGCGTTGGCGGGGCGGCTCAGCCGCCCTCCACCGCCTTGGCGACCCGGTCGCCGACGCCCTTGTCGACATTGCGCCAGTACTGGAGCGCGCGCTCCAGGACGGGCCTGCTCACGCCGTCCTTCAGATGGCCCGCGATGTTGGAGACGAGCCGCTCGCGCGCGGCGTCGTCGAGCACCTGGCGCACCTGGGTGCCCGCCTGGCCCCAGTCGTCGTCCTCGCGGTGCAGCCTGTAGGCCTCGCGGACCATCTCACCGGCCGTCTGCCATCCGGCGGGGTCCCCGAAGCTCTCCACGGCCGCCGCGGGGCCTCCGTGGGAGTTGGGTGCGTACGGCGCCCCGGCGCGGGACGGTTCGTAGCGCATCGGCCCGTCCTTCGCGTACGAGTTGACCTGCGAGCGGGCCCGGTTGGGCGGCAGCTGCGCGTAGTTGGGGCCGATCCGGTAGCGGTGGGTGTCGGGGTACGAGAAGAGCCGGCCGAGCAGCATCTTGTCGGGGGAGGGGCCGATGCCCGGCACCATGTTGGACGGCTCGAACGCGGCCTGCTCGATGTGGATGAAGTAGTCGTCCGGGTTCCGGTTGAGCGTCATCCGCCCGACCTCGATCAGCGGGTAGTCGCCGTGCGGCCACACCTTGGTGAGGTCGAACGGGTTGAACCGGTAGTCGGGGGCGTCCTCGAACGGCATGACCTGGATCTTCATCGTCCAGCTCGGCGCGTTCCCGGACCTGACCGCGTCGAACAGGTCGCGGCGGTGGACGTCGGTGTCCCGGCCCGCGAGGTCGTCGGCCTCGGCCTGGGTGAGGTACTCGATGCCCTGGTCGGTCTTCAGGTGGTACTTGACCCAGAACTTGTCGCCGCCGCCGTTGATCCACAGATAGGTGTGCGAGGAGTAGCCGTTCATGTGGCGGTAGGTCTTCGGGATGCCCCGGTCGCCCATCAGCCAGGTCACCATGTGCGCCGACTCGGGGGACAGCGTCCAGAAGTCCCACTGCATGTCGTGGTCGCGCAGCCCGTTGTCAGGGCGGCGCTTCTGCGAGCGGATGAAGTCCTGGAACTTCATCGGGTCGCGTACGAAGAAGACGGGGGTGTTGTTGCCGACCAGGTCGTAATTGCCGTGCTCGGTGTAGAACTTGAGCGCGAAGCCGCGCGGGTCGCGCCAGGTGTCGGGCGAGCCCAGCTCCCCGGCGACCGTCGAGAAACGGGCCAGCATCTCGGTGCGCCGCCCCGGCTGGAAGAGGTCGGCCTTGGTGAACTGGCTGACGTCATTAATCACTTGGAACGTGCCGTACGCACCGGAGCCCTTGGCGTGGACCACGCGCTCGGGGACCCGCTCCCGGTTGAACTGGGCCATCTTCTCGATGAGGTAGTGGTCCTGGAGCAGGATCGGGCCGTCGGAGCCGACGGTGAGCGAGTGCTCGTCGCTCTCCACCGGGACTCCGGCGTTGTTCGTCGTGTAGGGCTGAGTGCTCACGAGCGTCCTCCCTCAGCGGGGGATGACCCCCATCGGGAATGGGTGGGGTCGCTTCGTCCACGAGCCAGTCAACTCCGCCGACGGGGGGTCGGCAACATCTGGATCCCGTCCGGTCCTGGGCCGGGTATCGGGCCGGCCGGCCCCGCCTCAGGGGCGGGTCGCCAGCTCGAACCAGACCACCTTGCCGCCGGAGAGCCGGGTCGCGCCCCACCGCCTGGCCAGCCGGTTCACCAGGAACAGACCGCGCCCGCCCTCGTCGGTGTCCCGCGCCCGGCGCTGCCGGGGCAGCTGCGGCGAGTCGTCGCCGACCTCGCAGCGCAGGACGTCCGTCTTGAGCAGCCGCAGGGTCACCGGGCGCTCCGCGTACCGCACGGCGTTGGTGACCACCTCGCTGACCAGCAGCTCCACCGAGTCCGTGAGCTCCTCAAGGCCCCAGCGGTGCAGGGCGCGCCGGGCCAGCCGGCGAGCCCGGCCGGGCGCCGAGTCCTCCGGGTCCAGGAACCAGTAGGCCACGTCGCTCGGCGCGATCCCGTCGAAGCGGGCCGCGAGCAGCGCGATGTCGTCGTCCCGGTCGCCGGGGCCCAGCATGTCCAGGACGTCGTCGCAGAGCGCTTCGAGCGGCGGCGGGTGGTCCGGGCCGGTCAGCTGGGCGGTGGCGGCGAGGCGCTCGCGCAGCTGCTCGATGCCGGTCCACACGTCCCGCAGCCGGGACTCCACCAGGCCGTCCGTGTACAGGAGCAGGGTGGCGCCCGCCGGGGCGTCCAGCTCGACCGCCTCGAAGTCGACCCCGCCCACGCCGATCGGCGCGCCCGGCGGCACCCGCAGCACCTCGGCGCGCCCGCCCAGGTGGAGCAGGACCGGCGGCGGATGTCCGGCGTTGGCGATGGTGATCCGGTGGGCGACCGGGTCGTACACCGCGTACAGGCAGGTCGCCATCCGGTCGGTGCCGAGCCGCTGGGCCTGCTCGTCGAGGTGGTGCAGCACCTCCTGGGGCGGCAGGTCGAGCCCGGCCAGGGTCTGCGCGGTGGTGCGCAGCTGGCCCATGATCGCGGCGGAGGTCATCGAGTGGCCCATGACGTCGCCGACGACGAGGGCGACCCGGCTGCCGGGCAGCGGGATCGCGTCGTACCAGTCGCCGCCGACCCGGGCGGTCTCGGCGGCCGGCAGATAGCGCGAGGCCAGCCGCACGCCGGTCGGCTGGGGCAGCGAGTCCGGCAGCATGGTCCGCTGGAGCTCGTCCGCGATGTACGCCTCGCGTCCGTACAGCACGGCCTTGTCGATGCCGAGCGCGGTGTGGGTGGCCAGCTGGGCCGCCACCAGCAGGTCGTTCGCCTCGAAGGCGGGCCGCTCCAGGCCGCGTACGAACACGGCGGCGCCGATCACTCGGCGCCGGCCCCGGAGCGGGGCGAGTATCGTCCGGTGGCCGCCCGGGACCGGGCGGTCGGGGCCGAGCAGCTCGGCCAGGGCGAGGCGGGCGGGCACGGAGTCGCCGAAGACCGGCCGCACCCCGCGCAGCACCTCGGCGAGGGCGCCGCCGGTGCGGACCTCGCAGAGCTCGGCGGCCGGCGTCAGATCGGTCTGGGCGTTCAGCAGGGACAGGGCGTCGATCGCCTCCGGCTCCTGCAGGGAATCATCGACTAAACGCAGCCGGTCGGTTCGGCGCAGCCGCAGCACGAAGGGGCTGGCGGGCCGCTCGTCCCCGACCGGAAGCGGGTCGCGCAGATGCACGAGTATCGCGTCCGAGAAGGTCGGGACGGTGGCCCGGCACAGCCCGAGCACGATCTCGTCGAGGTCTATGCCGCGCGCGATCCTGCGGGTCGCGGCGCCCACGAACCGCAGCCGGTCGCCCTCGCGGCGGGCCACGGCCGCACTGTCCCCGCCGCCGGGGACCTCGCCGCCGCTGCCGGCCCCGGGAGCGCCGGAGGCCGGGCCGCCGGGCACACCGGCGCCCGGGGACTGAGAGGGGCCCCGTCCGGGCGGCACCCCCATCGCGCTCGCGGTCGCCGCCGCGCCCAGGTCCAGGGCGAGGTCGCGCGAGCCCGGCTCGGGCTGGCCGGGCACGGACGCGGTGGCCGCGCGGGCCTGGCCCCGCCGGGCGGCCGGAGCCGTGGCCTGGGGGGCGGGCGCGGGGGAGTGCGCGGCGGAGCCCGCGCCCGGCTCGTCCGGGCGCGGCCGGGCCGCCTCAGGAGGCCGGGCCAGCTGCTCCTGGTGCCGGCTCTCGTGCGAAGTGGGCTGATGCTCCGTCACGCGTCGGGTTCCGTCCGTCCGGAGTGAGACATCCACCGTGCTGGAAGCAGGGCGAGGATGCGCGAGGCAGTCGCTTCGTGCGGTATACCCGCTCCACGGGCGGCCGCGACACCCCTCACGTCCCGACCCCCCTTGAGGTGACATACGGTCAATTTGCGCCCTGAGTTCCCTCGTTGTCGATGCGCAGCCTTGCGGAGGACGATCCTACGTTTGAACCCCGGGGGCGCATCAAGGGTCTCACGACGGCATATGCGCCGGGGTGCGATCCCAGTCCGCCGGGAGCGCGGGAACCGGCCACCGCGGATCGGGCCGCCACTCCTCCCACCCGTCCGAGAACGGCCTGCCCCACGCCCGGATCACCTCGACCGCCGCCGTCCCGGCCGCCCGGACCCGCCGGGCCTGGGCCGCGTCCATCAGCCCCACCCGCTGGGCCTGCGCGAACTCGTCCTCGTCCCGCCACTGCCAGGTGCGGTCCGGGTAGACGGAGATGTCGAGAAAGTGGTCCTCGGAGTCGATCCCGCCCGACCACCGCGTGCGCGGCTCCTCCAGGTTCACGTACCAGCTCCTGAAGCGCCAGCCCCGCTCCCAGAACAGCCAGACCGACCAGGGATCGCCGGGGCGGGCGAGCTTGAGCACCCCGGTGCCGAACCAGCGCGCGCGCTCCGTGGTGCGCGGGGCGGTGTAGCGGGTGGCCAGCGGCTCCTCGTGGACGGGGGTGCCGTCCACGAGCACCGGCTTGACGCACTCGGTGCCCGGCGCCATCCACACGGCGAGCAGCTCGTCGGTGTCCTGGACGACGGTCACCGGGCGGCAGATGTGGACGCGGCTCTTCTGGCCGGGGGCATTGCCGCGGTAGCGCCAGAGGATCTGCTCCCCCGGCGCCCAGTGGTTCATGCCTCCGGTACCTGTCATGCGCAGATCCTAGGAGCACGGTCAAGACCGCGCTGCGACCCGCGTCACGGCCGCGGTCACCGCCCGGTCATCGCGCGGGCACCGGCACCGGCACCGCCCGCGCCTCAGGGCCGGGTCATCCGCAGCACGTCCAGCGCCTCGTCCAGTTGCGCCTCGGTGAGGTCGCCGCGCTCCACGTACCCGCCCTCCAGGACCACTTCGCGGATCGTCCTGCGCTCGGCCAGCGACTTCTTGGCGACCTTCGCCGCCTCCTCGTACCCGATGTACTTGTTGAGCGGGGTGACGACCGACGGCGAGGACTCCGCGTACTCCCGCGCCCGCTCGCGGTTCGCGGTGATCCCGTCGACGGTACGGTCGGCGAGCAGCCGGGAGACGCCCGCGAGCAGCCGGATCGACTCCAGCAGGTTCTTGGCCATGACCGGGAGCATCACGTTCAGCTCGAAGTTGCCGGCCGCGCCCGCCGCCGCCACCGTCGCGTCGTTGCCGGTCACCTGAGCCGCGACCATCAGCACGGCCTCCGGGATGACCGGGTTGACCTTGCCGGGCATGATCGAGGAGCCCGGCTGGAGGTCGGGCAGGTTGATCTCGGCCAGTCCGGTGCGCGGCCCCGACGCCATCCAGCGCAGATCGTTGGAGATCTTGGTGAGCGAGACGCCGACCGTGCGGAGCTGACCGGACGTCTCCACCAGGCCGTCCCGCGCCCCCTGCGCCTCGAAGTGGTCGCGGGCCTCGGTGAGCGGCAGCCCGGTCGCCCGCGCCACCTCCGCGATCACGGCCGCCGAGAACCCGGGCGGGGTGTTGATGCCGGTGCCGACGGCGGTGCCGCCCAGCGGGAGTTCGGCGAGCCGGGGCAGCGAGGCCCGCAGCCGCTCCACGCCGTACCGCATCGCCGCCGCGTAGCCGCCGAACTCCTGGCCGAGGGTGACCGGGGTGGCGTCCATCAGATGCGTACGCCCGGACTTCACCACGTCCGCGAACTCGGCGGCCTTGCGCTCCAGCGCCTCGGCGAGGTGTTCCAGGGCCGGGACGAGATCGCCGGTGACGGCGGCCGTGGCGGCGATGTGGATGGAGGAGGGGAAGACGTCGTTGGACGACTGCGAGGCGTTGACGTGGTCGTTGGGGTGGACGTCCCGGCCGAGCCGCTCGCTCGCCAGGGTCGCCACGACCTCGTTCATGTTCATGTTGGACGAGGTGCCCGAGCCGGTCTGGAAGACGTCGACCGGGAACTGCTCGTCCCAGCGCCCCTCGGCGACCTCCGCGGCCGCCTCCTGGACCGCCTCCGCGATGTCCTTGTCGAGCACGCCCAGTTCGGCGTTGACCTTGGCCGCGGCCGCCTTGATCCTGGCCAGCGCCTCGATGTGGGCGCGCTCCAGACGCTGCCCGGAGACGGGGAAGTTCTCCACCGCCCGCTGCGTCTGGGCCCGCCACTTGGCATGCGCGGGGACCCGCACCTCGCCCATGGAGTCGTGCTCGATCCGGTACTCGCTGTCGTTCATATCTCTGAACCTCCTGAAAAAGTTGAGCAGTTGTCTGGTTCTACCTATTCCCATGGAGCCCTACTGGCCAGTAAATACCGGTGGTAACTCATCACCGGGGAGGCGCAATGAGGCGCACCAGGCACAGAATTCGCTGTACGTTCGCGGCCGCCGTGGCCGCGGCGGCCGCGTTCGGGGGCATGACGGCAACAGCCACGGCCGCACCCGCGGCGACGGTACAGTCCACCCCCCTTCCGCCCGAGCTGGAGAAGATCCGCGCCGCCGAGGCGCTCAAGCTGTACGGGGATTCCGCCGAGCGGCCCATGGACCAGCGCAGGACCGGGCTCATCTCGCTCGGCGACAGCGAGATCTCCGGCGAGGGCGTCGGGACCTACGAGGCCGGCACCAACGGCCCCGACAACTGGTGCCACCGGGCGCCCGACTCCGCGATCCACCGCACCGGGATCCCCGCCGACGAGACGTACAACGTGGCCTGTTCGGGCGCGTACACCGGCAACATCCGGATAGGCGGCTCGAAGCAGTACGCGGACGAGCTCGTGCAGAGCGACAGCCTGGCCATCAAGGCCCGCAACACCCGCATCAAGATGGTGCTGCTGGTCGCCGGGGCCAACGACGACCTCCAGTTCGGCCCGGTGATGACCGACTGCGTGGAGCGGTACCTGCTGCTCCAGGGCCCGTGCGAGTCGAAGTACGCGCCCGGCTGGCAGGCGCGGGTCGACGGCCTGGTGCCCAAGGTCGAGCAGACGGTCACCGATCTGAAGAGCGTGATGCGCGACGCGGGGTACACCGACGGCGACTACAAGCTGGTCGTGATGGGCTACCCGAGCCCGATCGGCCCCGACTTCCACGACAACCCCGGCTTCCCGGGCAAGCTCGTCTGCGGCGGCCTCGGCTACGACTCCGACACCGTCTGGGGCCGCAACACCGCCGTCCCCGCCTTCGAGCGCGGGATGCGCAGGGCGGCCGCCGACACCGGCGCCTTCTACCTCGACAACTCGCGGCTCTTCAACGGCCACGAGGTGTGCATGGAGGACACCTGGGCGCGCGGCCTCTACATCGACCTGTCCAAGCCCGGCCTGCCGGACTCCAACTCGGTCCGCCAGTCCTTCCACCCCAACTACCGGGGCCACGGCGCCTTCGCGTCCTGCCTCACCCAGATCTACAACTCGGGGCAGCGCGAGGCCAGTTGCGCCGACCCGGCGTCCACCGGTTCGCCGGTGCTCTACCCGCTCGCCTGGGACGACGCGTACCAGCCGCTGAAGAACGCCTCGACCGGCAGCTGCCTGGACGTGAGCGGCGCGTCCAGCGCCGACAACACCGCCGTCATCGGCTGGGACTGCCACGGCGGCCGCAACCAGAACTGGTGGTACGACGGAGCCCGCGAGTCGGTCCACACCCAGCTCACCCAGGACCGCTGCCTGGACGTGCCGGGAGCGAACTACTCGGCCGGGGCCAAGCTGATCATCTGGAACTGCCACGGCGGCGCCAACCAGGAGTTCGTCAGGGACGGCTCCACCCTGCGCCCGGCGGCGGCCGGCGGCCTGTGCGCCACGCTGGCGGCGGCCAGGGACCCGCTGACGCTGCGCCCGTGCGACGGCTCCCCGTCGCAGCGCTTCGCGTAACGGTGGCCACCCCATAACCGTCCCCTCCCTTTAGGTTAGGCTGTCCTAACTTACAGGGAGGGGATCGGGCGTGAGCGCCGAGGTCTATCGCGACACCTGGGGCGTCCCGCACCTGCGGGCGGCCGACGCCCGCGAGCTGGCGTACGCACAGGGACGGGTCACCGCCGTGGACCGGGCCTGGCAGCTGGAGGTCGAACGGCACCGGGTGCAGGGCACCACGGCCGCCTTCCTCGGCCCCGACGCGGCCGGCTGGGACGTCTTCGCCCGCCGCGCCCGCCTGGCCGACACCGCCCGCCGGTGCTTCGAGGCGCTGGACGCGGAGACGGCGGACTGGGTCACGGCGTACGTGGCGGGGGTCAACGACGGCCTCGCGGAGGGGGCGGGGCCCGCCGGGCAGCCCGGCTTCGCGGAGACGGGCCTGGCGCCCGGCCGCTGGGAGCCCTGGACCCCGCTGGGTGTCTGGCTCTCCACCCACATCCTCTTCGCCGGGTTCCCCACCAAACTCTGGCGCGAGCGCGCGGTCGCGGCGCTCGGCGCGGGCGCGGTGGAACTCTTCGCCACCGACGGCCCCGGCACCTCCGGCTCCAACGGCTGGCTGGTCACCGGCGAGCACACCGCCACCGGCGCCGCGATCATCGCGGGCGACCCGCACCGCTTCATCGAGGACCCCGGCGTCTACCAGCAGATCCGCCTCGCCTGCCCGGAGTTCGACGTCGTGGGCCTCGCCGTCCCCGGCGTCCCCGGCATCGCCCACTTCGGCCACACCGGCTCGGTCGCCTGGGCCATCACCAACGCCATGGCCGACTACCAGGACCTCTTCCGCGAACGCCTGCGCCGCGACGGTACGGGCGTGGCCGCGCTCGGCCCCGACGGCTGGGGCCCGGCGGCCGTCCACACGGAGAAGGTGGAAGTGGCGGGCGCGGCCCCCGTGACGGTCGAGGTGATCGAGACGGACCGGGGCCCGGTGATCATCGGTGGCCCCGACGCGCCGGACGCCATCAGCCTGCGCCACCCGCCCCGCGTCACCGCCGCCCTCGGCTTCGCCGCGCTCCCGGCGCTGCTGCGCGCACGGACCGCCGACGACGTCGACCGCGCCTTCGACGAATGGGTCGAGCCGGTCAACGTGGTCCAGGCCGCCGACACCCGGGGCGGCCATCTGCACCGTGTGGCGGGCCGCGTACCGCTGCGCCACGGCACCAACCGCGTACGGGTCGTACCGGCGTGGGAGGCGGCCCACGCGTGGAAGGGCTGGGCCCCGATGCCGCGCGCGGAGGTGTCCGGGACGGCCGTGATGGCCAACCAGCGGGGCCTGGCGGCGCCGCTGGGCGTGGAGTTCGCGCCCCCGTACCGCGCGGACCGCATAGCGAGCCTGCTGTCCGGCTCGCACGCGTGGACGCCGCAGCGGATGTCGGCGATCCACACGGACACGGACCTGGCGTCGGCCCGCCCGCTGCTGGGGCTCCTGGCGCGCCTGAAGGACCTCACCCCACAGGCCGACGCTCTCCGGGACCGACTGACGACGCGCTGGGACCGCCGCATGGAGGCGGATTCGAAGGACGCGATGGCGTACGCGACGGTGCGGGAGCGGGTGGTACGCCATTTGGCTGCGCACCCGTCCTTCGCCGACCTGGCCGAACTCCCGCCCCTGCCCGACCTGTTCCTGCCCTGGCTGGCGCTGACGCCGAGGATCGCGTTCGCGCTGGAGACGATCCTGACGACCTCGATGCTGCCCGAACTCGACCGGGCGGCCCTGGTACGGACGGCGCTGGAGGAAGTGGCGGCGGAGGGCGTGGAGTTCGGGCCGTGGGGCGAGGCGCACCGGCTCGCGCCGTGGCAGGCGCTGCCGGCGCCGCAGGAGTGGCCGGGCCTGGCGGGCGACCACGACTGCGTCCTGTCCACGAGCAGCGTCCCCGGCCTCACCCACCGCAGCGCCCGGGGCCCGGCCGCGCGGTTCGTCTGGGACCTGGCCCGCCGCGAGGACAGCCTCTGGGTGGTCCCGTTCGGCGCGTCGGGCGCACCGGGCAGCCCCCACCACCGCGACCAGCTCCGGCTGTGGGCGGCGGGGGAGTCGGCGCCGGTGGTGACCGACTGGAGCAACCTGAGGAGAGAGACGTTGTACGAGCGCGGTGCCTACGTGTACGAGGAGAAGGTCGCCGGCTTCGGAACGGTCCGGCTGCGCCCGCTGGACCCGTCGGGGGACGCGGACCTGATCCATTCGTGGGTCACCCAGGAGCGGGCCCGGTTCTGGGGGATGCTGGACGCGGACCGCGCGTACGTGGAGGAGACCTACGCGTACGTGGACTCCCTCCCCACGCACCACGCGTTCCTGCTCCTGCTGGACGACGAGCCGGTGGGGCTGTTCCAGACGTACGAGCCGGCGGCGGATCCGCTGGGGGAGTGCTACGAGGTGCGCCCGGGCGACGTGGGCGTCCACATCCTGGTGGCCCCGGCGCCGGGCCCGGCGCGCCCGGGTTTCACGGGCGCGCTGATGAAGTCCCTGATCAACTACGTCCTGTCCGAGCCGTCGTATCGGCGGATCGTGGTGGAACCGGACGTACGGAACGAGAAGTCGATCGAGCGGATGGTGCGGGCGGGGTTCGTGCTGGGGGAGGAGGTGGAGAAGCCGGAGAAGCGGGCGCGCCTGGCGTTCTTGGAGAGGCCCCCCACCCCGCCCGTTCCCTGAAGCCCTGGGCGGGCGGCCGGGTGGTGGGCCGGGCTGGGCCGGGCTGCCGGGGGCTACGCCCCCCGGACCCCATTGCGGGGCTGCGCCCCGGGCCCCTGATTTGCCTGCGGGTGGGTGGGGGCCGGGGCTTCGCCCCTGGCTCCGTTCGTCTGCGGGCCGTCTGTGGCTGGTCGCGCAGTTCCCCGCGCCCCTGAAGGGGCGGGAGCTCCGCTCCCTGCCCCCCGCTCCTCGCACGCCGGAGGGGCTGAAGTGTGGCCGGGCCCCGTTCTGCCTTAAGGGGCGCGGGGAACTGCGCCGTTCTCCCGATTCTTCTTCTTCACGATGATGGTCGCCTTCGCAGAGCTGGAACGAGACATGATCGTGGAGCGCACCCGTGCCGGTCTGGAAGCGGCGAAGGCTCAGGGCCGTACCGGTGGCAGGCCGAAGGCCATGACTGCCGACATGATCGCTGCGGTCAAGGCTCGCCGGGCGGATGGTGAGTCTTACGGCGCGATCGCCAAGGCGCTCGGAGTCGGACAGGCCACCGTTTACCGTCACCTCTCCGAGTAGGGCGCGGCAGCGCCCCGACCATGCCCCCCGTGCTCTACAAGTGCTGCACCGCGTTAAATCGTTGAGGGTGCGTTTGTCCAGGCAGTCGGCTCGTTGAGGTAGAGGCCGCACCCGCAGTCGAGGGCCTCTTCCGATGAGCGCCGCGCGAAGCCGCCGAGTAGCCCCACCGGTCTTATTCGCCGATGACCCCGTCGGCCAGCTCGCGTGCGATGTCGAGGTGGCCGACATGTCGCGCGTACTCCTGGAGCAGGTGGAAGAGAATCCAGATCAGCGTCGGGCGATCTTCGTCGGCCGGGACACGTCCGCCGAGAGTCGCTGCCTGGTCTTCCAAGTGTGCCTCGGCGACGATGGCGCGAGTGCGCGCACACTGCTCTCGGAAGAACTCCTTGACGTCCTCGATGGATTCATCCGGTCCGACACCCCACTGGCCGGGCTGGGAGTGGTCGCCCCACGGCTCTTCGATTTGTTCGCCGGAGAATCCCCACCGCATCCATCGCAGTTCTACGTAAGCCAGATGCTTCAGCAGGCTCAAGGGCGCCCAGCCGGAAGGCAATCGACTGTTCCGCAGCTCGTCATCGGAGAGACCCTCCAACTTACGAAGGACAGCTTCTCTGTAGAAGTCGAGGTAACCGGCCAGAAGCTCGCGCGGATCACTGAGCGTCACCGGAGGCTCCGACGGGGGAGCGACTTTGTGGATCACAGTGAGGACTATAGGCGTCCACGCCCAGCCAGTCGTCGTGCGAACCTGCGCGGCCATGACACGACGAACGTACCGGGAGGGACCGACACCGCCACGACCCCGCCCATCTGCCACTGGGGGAAGCAGCAGACACTCGCCCGCCGATGGAGGGGGTCAACGGGAGATCAGGTCAGCCTCGGTAGAGCGATGGCCGTTCGGCTACCTGGTCCGGGGTGAGCCCTTCCACGGTCAGGTTCCCCGTCCAGAGCTGGTCACGGTTGGCGTACGTCGCATCGAACCGGACGCGCTTTCCACCCGGTTCCAGTTTCCACCCCTGTTCTTGGAACTGCGCGATGCGGTCGCTGCCGCACACGAATGCCCGGGTGGCTTGAGTGAGCACCCATTGGGCTAGCTCGGTCTCGCTGGCCGTGGGCCGTCCGCAGTTGCGGGCCATCTGCCACAGGCGCCCCCACTCGACCCCGGGAGTCAGCGGGCCGACGATAGCCACATCTCCGATTCGCCGCTCGTCAAGGTGGTGCGTGGCATACCCGAAGACCACGCCGAACATGGCGAATACGGTGACCCTGCTGATCCCGGTCAGACCCTCGTCAGATGCCATGGGCGGTACCTTTGCTCAAGGTAGGACCCGGGCACCTGTGACGTGCCCGGGTCCTACTTCGTTCGAGGAGATCAGCAGCAGGGGCCGTCGCTACAACACGCCGGCTGATTGCAGTCGGCTGCGGTACCCCACAGCCTCTCGTCAACGTCGAATCCGTGGACCTTGATCCGGCCGACCACGTCCACCATCAGGCCGCGCGTGCGGACCTTGGAGTTCGGGGCGTGGTGGACGTAGTAGCCGAACTGTTTGTGGCACCACTCCTCGTACTCCTGGCTGTGGAGCATGAACGTGTGCCAGCCGGGGTCCACGGTCTTGCTCGGCGCCATGTCGGTGGCGCGGGTTGTGCCCACGACCCACAGGAACGCGACGGCCTGATCCATCACACGGTCGGCCACGCCACGCTCAAGGCCGTATTCGTCTGCGCAGAACTCCACCAGCCGCTCGAACAGCTCGGGGCTGACAAGGTCCCGCCCGTGCCGTAACGCGACGGGGCTTTCAACCATGGTCGTCATAGCGAGACACCTTCTGTCGGTGGGTGGAGGTCAGGCGGCAGGCGGGGGCGGGAACTGGCCTCCGCCGGTACCGCCGTCCCCCGACTTGTCGCCGGGGTCGGGGTCAGCTCGCATCTCGGATCACGTCCTTTCGGCTGTGGTCTGTCTTGCTACCCATCCCGTCAGGGACGGGGGTCTTGGAAGTGGATGCCCCGGCTTCCCTGGGTCCGGAGCGGTGCCCTCACCGCCCAGGGCGGCACCCCAGCGAAGGGGCGGACCGGGGGGAGAACCTGAGCACGTCAACTCAGACGGGACACGTCCTGTCCCTGTTCATGCCTTGTCCGGTCGGGGGTCTACCTGTCTCCCGTCGGGAGGTGGTGACGGAGACAGGATTCTGTGAGTCCGTCAGTGCGCCGAGGGCAACCGCAGCGCCTCCGCGATCTGCTGCACCACGTCGGCCGGAAGCATCCCGAGATGTACGTACGGCTTGCCGGTGTGCGTCACGGTAGGGCGTAGCCCGCTCCATGAAGACTCGGGGACACCGAGGGCGGTCAATGCTGCCCGTAGCGATTCGGCGGCGCCAGCGGCCCGGTCGTGACCGTCTCTCCACGTCTGCATGTCCATCACGCCGCAGCCACTCTCCGAGTGGGGCATTCCCCCGAGTGCCGATAGACCACGACCGGCGGACCGGAAGCACGCTCGACGGTCCCTCGGCGTACGGGCTCGAGAGGCTTAACGTCCCGCAGGCAGGCCGAACACTTTTGTCCGGGGGGCGCGTACGTCACGTACTCCCACTCGTCCATCTTGGTTGCCATTGCGCACCCTTCGCCGCTGTCTCCGGGAATCGACAACCAATGGTGTCTGGGTGCCGGGCGAGGTTCTAGCCGGTTTCCTGTTCCCGCAAGAACTCATCTCGAATGCTCTCGACCATGGAACGCATGGCGTCACCCGTTAGCGCTAGGCGCTCAAATCCGTCAAACTTGCTCACGTACTGCTCTACATCCCTCGGCTCGCTGGTAGTGATCTCGGCGTGCGGGATCTCGACAATTACTAGTCGAGTATCAAACATGACGAACGAGCATGTAGGAAGGTCGTTCTTCGGTGCCGACTGTGGCACTACCCCAATGACAATGTTCGGCATTCTCGACATGGTGACGAGCTTGTCTAGCTGCGCCGCCATCATCGGCGGCCGGATCAGTTCCCACCTGAGAACGGACTCAGTAATCAGGAAGCGAAAGGCGCGTTGCCTGTCGTACAGGACTTCCTGTCGGCGTATCCGAGCACCGATCATCTTCTCTAGCGCATCCTCGGTCAGCTCTGAATTCTGCTGAACCGCACGGACGTACTCTGGCGACTGGAGAAGCCCCGGAATGCAGGAGGACTGGAAGACTCGTAGGAGGCTTGTCTGAGCCTCCATGGCTCGGATCTCTTCCTGATGCTTGTAGAGGCCGGTGCGGCGGTAGATGCGCCACGCGGTGGCCTCTGTGGCCACCACGCGGGCAGCTTCGGTCAGCTGGGCTTTCACCTCTGCCGGTACGCCCAAGGCCGAAAGAATGCGCTCCACGTCGATGACGCTAGGCGCAAGGTGCCCGTTTTCAATCTTGCTCAGCTTGCTTGGAGACATGGCAGCACTGCGGGCAACCGCCTTGGCCTCTTTCCCGCTGGCCTTTCGCAGTTCCCGCAGTGCTCTGCCGAGATCCGTGCTGATCACTCGTTTCCGTACCGCTCCCACCATTCAGCGAATGGTACGGCGCGACTCAGGGCCAGGTCGCGGCGGGCCATCCATTCTGTAGGGTTGGAGTGGGATTCAGCCCCCAGGAACTTTCCGCCTTCTCCGTAGTTCATCGAGACCACGGAGGATTCATCGAACATCCAGAAGTCCGGAACCCCTTCCAGTGGGTTCGGCTGATCTGTGGTGTCCAGGATGAAGAACTCTTCTCCGGCCTTTGCGTTCTTGCGGTAGCCCCAGCCGAGTTCGAATCGGAGATAGTCCGTCATGGGGCGCGAGAGGATGTGGACGCGGTACATTCGCTTTCCGGCCTCAATGTTGCCGCGTACCTCGTCGGCCCATTCCTGGTTGTAGTTGTCCGACTGAGGCTCGCCGGCCAGGAATGTGCGGATCATCTCCGGGTCAGATGATCCGCTGTAGTCGTCCAGGGTCTCCAGCCGGAAAGCTTCCCGGCGGAAGTTGGAGAACAGCTTCTCGAACTCAGCGGGCGAGATGCTCACGCGCGTACCTTTCGATGATCTCAGCGGGGATGCGGACCACGGACTCACCGGCAGGGATCTCGATGCCGACCACGGCCCCCGCGTCCTCTAAGTCGTAGCCCTGCACCAAGAGGTCCCCGGTTTCCTCCACGCGATACAGCGTGGCGCAGGTCCCCTTCTCGCACTCCCCGACCAGCCGTGTTACTGCCATGCCGTCCCCCTGCTGCGAGGTCTTCGGTCGTGTCCCGTTCGATGCTCCCGACCCCGTGACCGCAGGGTCAAGGGATCACAGTTGAGAGAACAGGAAACCGGTGCGGTCGGCCGGATCACGTCGGTAGCCGGAACCTTGCCTCCGACCCCTGGAGCGTCCTAACGACCACCGACGCCAGGGCAGTGCTCCCAAACGGTCCGGGGGACCGCGCAGGAGGTGTGGTCTACGCAGAGGCTGCGATGGCTGCTCTGCCGCCGGGAACGCACAGCCTCACCCGGCGGATGCTCATGGTCGACGCCGAGCAATCATGACCGTGCTGCGGACATCCGAGCAGGCGCGAGATCACTTATCAAGCACAGAGCCCCCGGCGTGTGCCAGGGGCTCTGTCGTGCTGCTGGGGGTCAGCCCAGGCCGGGACCCCGGACGGGGATGCTGGTGAACGTCGGCTGCTCGGGTTCACGCGAAGTGAAGAAATCGTTGCCCTTGTCGTCGACGACGACGAACGCCGGGAAGTCCTCGACCTCGATCTTCCACACCGCCTCCATCCCCAGCTCCTCGTACTCGACGACCTCGACCTTCTTGATGCAGTCCTGGGCGAGCCGGGCGGCCGGCCCACCGATGGACCCCAGGTAGAACCCGCCGTGCGCCTCGCACGCCCGCGTCACCTGCCCCGACCGGTTCCCCTTCGCCAGCATCACCTTGGAGCCCCCGGCCGCCTGGAACTGCTCGACGTAGGAGTCCATGCGCCCGGCCGTCGTCGGCCCGAAGGACCCGGACGCGTACCCCTCGGGGGTCTTGGCCGGCCCGGCGTAGTACACCGGGTGGTCCTTCAGGTACTGCGGCATCTCCTCACCCGCGTCGAGCCGCTCCTTGATCTTGGCGTGCGCGATGTCGCGCGCCACGACCAGCGGCCCGGTGAGCGAAAGACGGGTCTTCACCGGGTACTTGGTGAGCTCCGCGAGGATGTCGTCCATCGGCTGGTTGAGGTCGATCTTCACCACGCCGCCGGACTCGTCGAGGTGCTCGTCCGTCGTCTCCGGCAGGAACCGCGCCGGGTCCTTCTCCAGCTCCTCCAGGAACACACCCTCGGCCGTGATCTTCGCGACCGCCTGGCGGTCCGCCGAGCAGGAGACGGCGATGGCCACCGGGAGGGAGGCGCCGTGGCGCGGCAGGCGCACCACGCGCACGTCGTGGCAGAAGTACTTGCCGCCGAACTGCGCCCCGATCCCGATCTTCTGCGTCAGCTCGAAGACCTTCTGCTCCAGCTCCTGGTCACGGAAGCCGTGCCCGGTGGCCGAGCCCTCGGTCGGCAGCTCGTCGAGGTAGTGCGCCGAGGCGTACTTCGCGGTCTTGAGCGCGAACTCGGCCGACGTGCCGCCCACCACGATCGCCAGGTGGTACGGCGGACAGGCGGCCGTCCCCAGCGAGCGGATCTTCTCCTCCAGGAACTTCATCATGGAGGCCTCGTTCAGGACGGCCTTCGTCTCCTGGTAGAGGAACGACTTGTTGGCCGAGCCGCCGCCCTTCGCCATGAAGAGGAACTTGTACGCGCCGCCGTCCGTCGCGTACAGCTCGATCTGCGCGGGCAGGTTCGAGCCGGTGTTCTTCTCCTCCCACATGGTGAGCGGAGCCATCTGCGAGTAGCGCAGGTTGAGCTGCGTGTACGCGTCGTAGATGCCGCGCGAGAGGGCTTCCTCGTCGCCGCCCTCGGTCAGCACGTTCTGGCCGCGCTTGCCCATCACGATCGCCGTGCCGGTGTCCTGGCACATCGGCAGCACGCCCGCCGCCGCGATGTTCGCGTTCTTGAGAAGGTCGAGCGCCACGAACTTGTCGTTGGACGACGCCTCGGGGTCGTCGATGATCTTCCGCAGCTGGGCGAGGTGCGCCGGGCGGAGGTAGTGCTGGATGTCGTGGATCGCCTCGGCGGCCAACTTGCGCAGCGCCTCCGGGTCCACCTTGAGGAACGTACGGCCGTCGGCCTCGAAGGTGGAGACACCCTCGGCGGTCACCAGTCGGTAGGGCGTGTGGTCCTCTCCCAGGGGGAGCAGATCGGAGTACGCGAACGCAGGGCTGGCAGGGCGGGAGACGGGGGGCATGTGTACGGCCATTCCTCACTCGGCAGACAGCGGCTGACCTCCATTGGCACAGCGCCCTCAAGCGTATGCCGCCGCCACGCCCCCGCTCCTGTGAGGTAGGGCTCAGTTGCGCCCGGACCCGGCGGCGCGCCCACTCTCGCGTACCCCTAGTCGCGATCTATCGCGTTTCGGTACGCTGGCTCCGTGGACCTCGAAAAGCACGACGCCAAGCCGCAGCCCGTGGAGCCCGCCCAGCCCGCGCCCCTGCGCGCCTCCGACGCCGACCGCGACCGGGTCGCCGACATCCTGCGCGAGGCCCTCGCGGAGGGGCGCCTTGACGCGGAGGAGCACGCCGAGCGCATCGACGGCGTCTACCGCGCCAAGACGATGGGCGAACTGGAGCCGCTGGTACGGGACCTGCCCGCGGCGGCCGACGGCGCGCACCGGTTCGGCGCGCCCTCGTCCGCGTCGTCCACGCCCGCGTATGCGACCGCACACGCTCCGGACGACGCCGTGGGGCCGGTCGCCGCCGAGAGTCTGGTCGCCGTCTTCTCCAGCTCGACCCGCAAGGGCCGCTGGCGCATCGGCCGCCGTACGAACGCGTTCGCGCTCTTCGGCAGCGTCGAGATCGATCTCACCGAAGCCTATTTCGAACAGCGGCTTTCCGTCATCAACGCCACCTCGATCTTCGGCAACGTGGAGGTCCGGGTCCCCGAGAACCTCACCCTGCGGGGCAGCGGCACCGGCATCTTCGGCAACTTCGAAGTGGACACGCTGGAGGCCGAACACCCCGAGGCACCCGTGGTCGTCGTGAACGGATACTCGGTATTCGGCAACATCGAGGCCAAGCCCAAGCGCGGCAAGCGGATCGCCGACCTCCACGGCCGCCTGCGCAAACACCTCGACTCCTGACGCGTCGCGTCCGCACACTTCCAGTCATCGGCGCACGATCGGAATTCCGGACATCGGAACTCAGTGCATAGGCACGCGTACAGCGGGTAGGGACTGTCGCATCGTCGCTCGCTCGCGAAGCCGTCGTCAGCCGTCGTCAGGAGTTGGCCGTGCTGCATCCGCCGCATCAGTCCCTGCAGGTCGCCGTCGCAGTCCCGCCGCAGCGCGGCCCAGCTCGGGAGGACCAGGCGGGCCCGTGGCACACGGAGGCGGTCTGCCGCCGGGACGAGGCGGGGCTGTTCTTCGCCCCCTCCAAGGAGCCGACGGCCGCGCGCCTGTCGCGCGAGGAGGCCGCCAAGCGCGTCTGCGCCCGCTGCCCCGTCATGGTCGAGTGCCGCGAGCACGCCCTGCTGATGCCCGAGCCCTACGGGGTGTGGGGCGGTCTGACGGCGGCGGAGCGGCGCGTGGTGCTGGCCCGTCGGCGCCGGCGCGAGGTCGAGCTGAAGAAGTCCGCGTCCGCCGCCTGACGCGCGCGTACGTACGTGAAGGGGCGCCCCCGTCCGCACAACGGGGGCGCCCCTTCACGGACGCACGCGGTCGGAACCGCTACTTCGCGCGGTCGAAGTCGATCTGGCTGTACGCGCGGAGCTTGGACAGCCGGTGCGTGGAGTCGATCTGCCGGATCGTGCCCGACTTCGACCGCATGACCAGCGACTGGGTGGTGGCGGTCTCGCCGCGGTAGCGGACGCCGCGCAGGAGTTCGCCGTCGGTGATGCCGGTGGCGACGAAGAAGACGTTGTCGCCGGAGACGAGGTCGCCGGTGGACAGCACCCGGTCCAGGTCGTGGCCCGCGTCCAGCGCGCGCCGGCGCTCGGCGTCGTCCTTGGGCCAGAGCTTGCCCTGGATGGTGCCGCCGAGGCACTTGATGGCGCAGGCGGAGATGATGCCTTCGGGCGTGCCGCCGATGCCCATCAGCAGATCCACACCGGTGCCTTCACGTACGGCCATGATGGATCCGGCCACATCGCCGTCGGAGATGAACTTGATGCGGGCGCCGGTCTCCCGGATCTCCTTGACGATGCCTTCGTGACGCGGCCGGTCGAGGATGACGACCGTGACGTCCTCGGGCGAGGAGTTCTTGGCCTTCGCGACACGCCGGATGTTCACCGACACGGGTGCGTTGATGTCGACGAAGTCGGCGGCCTCGGGCCCGGTGACGAGCTTGTCCATGTAGAACACGGCGGACGGGTCGAACATCGTCCCGCGGTCGGCCGCGGCGAGGACCGCGATGGCGTTGGGCATGCCCTTGGCGTTCAGGGTGGTGCCGTCGATGGGGTCGACGGCGATGTCGACCTCGGGGCCGGTGCCGTCACCGATGCGCTCACCGTTGTAGAGCATGGGAGCCTCGTCCTTCTCCCCCTCTCCGATGACGACGACGCCGTTCATGGAGACGGTGGAGACGAGGGTGCGCATGGCGTTGACCGCGGCGCCGTCCGCGCCGATCTTGTCACCGCGTCCGACCCAGCGGCCCGCTGCCATGGCGGCGGCCTCGGTGACCCGGACCAGTTCCAGGGCGAGGTTGCGATCGGGAGCCTCGGGTGAGACCTCAAGTTGGGGCGGCAGGTTGTGCTCGGTCATCGGAGCGCACCTTTCTGTACGGCGACGGCCGGGAAAAGAGGGTGATTGGACTCTATCGTTACGTCGACAAAATGAGCAGAGGGGGCCACGTATGAGCACCGACATGACCTGAGACCATGGGTGCGTGGCAGGAACACGTGGCAAGCAGAGTGTGCGGAACATGCTGCAGTCGTTGGCGGTGATCGGCATCGCCGTGGCTGTGATGTACATGTTCATCCCGCACGACGGCAAGAAGGACCCGGTCAAGGCGGTCGACTACCGCGTCGAGCTCCTGACGGTCCGGCGCGCCGCGCCGTACCCGGTGGCGGCGCCGGTCGGGCTCCCGGACCAGGACAAGTGGAAGGCGACCTCGGTCACGTACGACGGCCAGGCCGACAACGCCTGGCACCTGGGCTTCCTGGACCCGGCGAAGGAGTACGTGGCGATCGAGCAGTCCTCGGCGCCCGACCGGGACAAGTTCGTGCGGTCCGTCGCCAAGCGGGCGGCGAAGACCGACCGCACCCAGCAGATCGCGGGCGCTACCTGGCGCCGCTGGGAGGGCCCCAAGTACGACGCGCTCGTCCGCGAGGACAAGGGCTCCACGACCGTGGTCACCGGAACGGCGGGCTTCGCCCAGCTGGAGCGGATGGCGGCGGCGCTGGAGCTGAAGAAGACGTGACGACCGTCTGACGGTCCTCTGACGCCGTACGGCAAAGGCCGCCGCACCCCACTGGGG
>NZ_JBHWUR010000092.1:0-29989 GCF_042737755.1 Streptomyces sp. NPDC059994 | reverse complement strand
CCTCCACGGTCTTCGCGGCCGGGCGTTTCCGCGTATGCAGCAGGGTGTTTCCCGCCGAGGGCGCGGGCGTACGCTGAGCGCCGCGGCCGTACCACCGGTAGCAGGGTGCATCGCCCACTCCGGCATCCTTTCAGGGTGCGTCCTGTGTGGCCGGGCCACACATGCGCCGCCCTCCGCCACCACCACAGCAGCGCCCTGACCAGGGAATTGGGGAGAGCGCGCCGGTCAGCCGCCCTGTCCTTTGCCGGAACATGCCGTTCCCCGTGGTGTCCGCCACCACCTCGGATCGGCACGTGTGACGGTTGTCTCCGGCAAGAAGTGGGGGCCGGAAGATTGGAAGCGGCCGGAGGGAGGTTACCCCTCGCCCCGGGGCGGTGAGAGGGTGCCCCCTCTACCTTGGCACGCGAGTGCGCGACGAGCATCGTTGGATCCGGAATCAAGTGGTTCGCCGGACTGGGCGAGCCTTCCTCCCACTCATTCCAAGGTCCACGGGGGACTCATGAATGCCATGGCCGAGATACTGGAGAACTGTCCGCCGGACGATGACTGCCACCGGTCCAGCACACCCGCGGCCTGGGACGAGCGGGTGCTCACCGAGGTGAGCACGGTGCTGTTCGCCTCCCTGCGCCGCAGCGACCAACGCCTCAGGGGCATCGCGTACTTGCGCGGCCTCCTCGGAGCGAAGGGGCGCCGTTCGATACGCAACATGGCGGCCCTGCTGGGTGGTTCGGCCACCGAGCAAAGCCTCCACCACTTCGTGAGCGACTCGACCTGGGACTGGGTACCGGTGCGCCGCTCCCTCGCCCGTCACATCACCCAGCTGGAACCGCCGTTGGCGTATGTGGTGCGGCCCATGGTCATCCCGAAGACCGGGGAGAACTCCGTCGGTGTGGACCGGCAGTTCGTCTCCGAGCTGGGCCAGCTCGTCAACGCCCAGCAGGCGGTGGGTGTCTGGTCCGCCAATGAGCGGATGAGCGTGCCCCTCAACTGGCGGCTGCACCTGTCGTCCTCCTGGCTCAACGACCGCATCCGGCGCCGCCAGGCGTCCATCCCCGACGACCTCGGCGACCGGACCCTGGGCGACTCGGCGGTCGAGGCGGCCGTGGAGACGGCGAGCGGCTGGGGGCTGCCGCGGCGGCCGGTCGTGCTGGACGCCCGGCACATGGACCTGGCCTCCACCATCGCGTCGTTCCGGGCCGCCGGCGTCCCCTTCCTCGCCCGGATCAACGGCGCGGTCCAGCTCACCGTGACCGACCCCGGGCTACAGGGGCGGACGCCTGAGGTCCAGCAGGCCATCCAGATCATGACCGCCGCCCGTGACCGGATGCGCCCGGCCCCGCTGCCGGAGCGCGGTCCCGGGAGCGGGCGGCCGATCCACCTCACCACCAAGATCCGCGTCCGCCCCTCGCCCGCCGTGCGCCAGTTGGCGGGGCCGGGCGAACTGGCCCTGCTGGGGGTGGCGGAGAGCCGCCGCCAGGGCCCCGTGGAGCTGTGGCTCACCGATATGACGGAGACGCGGCTGCCCACCCTGATGCGGCTGAGCCGACTCGTCCGACGCGCCGACCACGACTTCCGCGAGACCACCGACCGCCTCGGCATCCGCGACTTCACCGGCCGCTCCTACGCCGGCTGGCACCGCCACGTGACCCTGGCCTCGGCGGCCCACGCCGTGTCCGTACTGGACGCGGACGAACCCGGGACGAAGGGGGCGGACCGAGAAGCGGCGGGGCGGCGGCGCCAAGGCTGACCATCCGTGGCGCCGGGGCCGACCACCCTGGACGCCGACCCGCGGTGGCCCAAGGACACGTTCAGCGAGTCCCCGCCCCGGCCCGGAGTTCACCGGGACGGTGCGCGACGCCTCGTAAGGCCGACCGGACCCCGGCTCTCGGAAGAGGGCCGGGGTCCACGCCCTGACGCACCCGCTCCCCCAGCCACCTCACCGCACGGTCGAACGCCGAATCCCTGTCGTGGGCGAACTCCGCGTCCGTGAAGACGGGTTCGGGAAGGAGGGGCGGTACACCGGTCCCGTCGAACGTCGTCCTGCCGTCGCGGGTC
The DNA here is from genome assembly GCF_042737755.1 of Streptomyces sp. NPDC059994. NCBI lineage: Bacteria > Bacillati > Actinomycetota > Actinomycetes > Kitasatosporales > Streptomycetaceae > Streptomyces > Streptomyces sp. NPDC059994. The sequence goes on along the minus strand of NZ_JBHWUR010000092.1, from coordinate 27,934 downwards.
AGGAACTCCTCGTTGGGCAGCCCGAACCACCACTCCCCGTGGCCCTTCCCCGGCAGCCCGCGCTCCATCACGTCGGAGAAGACACCCTGCGTGGACTCCCCGATCCGCGTCGTCGGCGCGGGGCGATCCATCATGGCCTGGGTGAACGTCTCCCCCGCGCTGAACGTCGACCCTCCGGTGAGCAGCGCGACCGGCCCGGCGTAGCGCGCGGCGGCGGCCGGGCGGACGTGCTGGGGCTGGGGCGCGGTGTGGCGGGTGCGCTTGGCGTAGGCGAAGTACGGCCGGTCGGTGAGGCGGGCGGCGAGGTCGAGGCCGAGGCTGTCGGAACCGCCGCCGTTGATGCGTACGTCGAGGATCAGCCCGCGCAGGCGGTGCACCCGGTCGGGAGTGAGGATCGCGTCGAGGGCGCGGTCGAGCTCGGCGCGGTTCGCCGCGTAGGTGTTCTGCTCGCTGTAGCCGCTGAACGCGGAGAGCCGCAGATAGCCGTAGCTTCCACCGCCCGGCGCGGGCACGTCGGCGTACCCGATCCGGCCGTTGGCGTACCGCTGGAGCGGCCGTCCCGCCAGATCGCGCCGCTCGACGAACGCCGTGACCTCGGCGTCGAGGTCGGGGCCGGGGACGACGGTCCCGGGGCGGGTCATGCCGAAGAACCCGGTCTTGTCGGCGGAGACGACGACATGTGCGTCGTGCAGTGGCGCGACCATCTCGGTGAGGATGCCGTAGAGCTCGGCGTCGGTGCGCGCCGCCTCGGCGCGCGGCCGGTAGCGGTCGCGCACCTCCTGCCAGTCGATCCCCTTGGCGGCGAAGAACGGGTAGTTCTCCTGGAACGTCTGCCAGAAGACGTCGAACGCGCCGGGCCGCGGTGCGTGGCAGGTGGCGGGCAGTGCGGCGAGCCGCCGCAGGGAGCGGTCCCCCGGCGCCCCGTCGATGTGCATCTTCGCCCGCGCCCCGGCGCGGAGGGTATATACGTCCCCGTCCGCCATGGCGTACCGCGCCGGGGCGCCCTTCTCGCGGGTGCCCGCGACGCCCTTAAGACAGCTGACGGCCGTCACCTGGTAGGTGTCGAGACGCCGGCTGTGTACATCGAGCACGGTCCCGTAGTCGTCGACCTGCCAGAGGCCGTCGGGGCCGGGCCGTTCCGCGGCTTCCGCCATACCGGTGGTGGTCAGTGCGCCGAGCGCGCACAGTCCGGCGACGAGCGCCGCGGTCTTCCTGAACTGCGTGATCATGCAGTCATGGTGGCCCGCCTCACCTGGGCGGGAACATCCGGCGGGCCGGTGGGTGACGGGTGGGGATATCCCCCGGCCATCCCCTCAGCGGCGCAGCAGCGCGCACGCGAAGTCCTCCTGCACCTTGCGCAGTTGGGCAAGGAGGGCGGGCTTGATGCTCTTGCTGGTCTGGGTCGTGATGGAGAACGTCAGGGATTTCCCGCCGTCCGGTGTCGCGGCGGCCAGCTGGGTGTATCCGGCGGTGTTGCCGGTGTGGCCGTACAGCACGCCGCAGCGGGTGGCGTAACGGAAGATCGCCAGTCCGGCCGAGTTGACGCCCGGGCCCGCCGGTTCGGACGCGCCACCGGGGACGAACTTCAGCTGTTCCTTGCGGGTGTGCGCGGACAGGAGGCTTCCTCCGGCGTAGCCGCGGATGAACCGGCCGAGGTCCTTCGGGGTCGCCACGACGGCCCCGGACGCCCATAGGCCCGAGGAGCCGAAGAGCTCGGTGACGTCCTCGGGCGGGGCCGGCGGGTCGACCGCATAGCCGTGCAGATACGGCTCGGGCAGCCGGAAACCCTGGGGCAGGCTGGTCTGCCGCAGGCCCAGCGGGTGGTACACGAGGCGCTTGAGCAGGTCCTCGTAGCGGCGGCCCGTCGCGGCCTCGGCCATGAGCGCGACGGCGATGTTGTCGGAGTTGGAGTACTGGTAGCGCGAGCCCGGCGGGAAGGCGAGCGGTTCCCCGGCGGCGAAGTCAAGGAGCCTGCGCGAGTCGAAGACGTGGTGGGGGTCCTCGCCCAGGATCCTGCGGAAGTCGTCGGAGGCGGTGAAGTCGGGGAGCCCGCTGGTGTGGTTGAGCAGCTGACGAAGTGTCACCTTGCACCAGGCGGCAGGCAGTCCCGGCAGGCGCCCGCCGATGGTGGTGTCCAGCGTCAGCCGCCCCTGGTCGACCAGCCGCAGGGCCACGGCCCCGCTGTACGCCTTGGACACACTGGCGAGCCGCATGTGGTCGGTGGGGCGGGGCAGCCGCCCGGACTCGATGTCCCCGACCCCGGCCCGGTAGACCTCTGCCCGGTCGCCCCGCTTCAGTACGGCGATGGCGCCGGGCGGTCCGCCGGCCGCGCCGACGAGTTGATCGAGCGTTCGTTGCAGCGCCCGGTCCTGCGGCGGCGGAGGTGTCCGCGCGGCCTGCGCGGGCTGGACGAGTGCGCCGGCCGACGCGGCGGCGAGCAGAGCGGCGACGGCCAACGGCAGTCGGGCACGGCGTCCGGGCAGGTGTGCGACCACGTGGGTACCTCCTGAAGACATGGCAGCGGCCGGGTCCGGCTCGCCCGTTTCCCCTGACCCAGCATCAGACGCCCTGCCGTTTCACGCCTTCACACTGCTCCATCCGGCCCAGGGCCACGTCTCCCTTCTGGCCCCGGGCCGGTCTCCCGAAGCGGCTCAGGGGCCGGCCGGCTCGTGCGCCGCCGCGTCCAGCGCCTCGCGCGCCGCGTCGAGGGCCGCGGCCCGGTCGGTGGGCACCAGGCCGACGCGGGTGCGGCGGTCGAGGAGGTCGGACTCGTCGAGCGCGCCCTCATGCCTGACCGCCCACCACAGTTCGGCCCGGGTGGTCTCCACGCCGTCGGCCACCGGTTCGCGCAGCCGGGGGTCGGCCTCGCCGAGCGCGTGCAGGGCGGTGGCCTCGGTGCCGTACCGGGCGAGCAGCCTGCGCGGTACGGGCAGGGCGGCGAGCTCGGCGGGCGCGGCGGCGCCGACCAGGGGAAGTCGCGCGGTGCGGCAGGGCGCCGCCGACATACCGCGGGCGGCCAGCGCGGCGTCGAGGGCGTCCTGGGCCATCCGCCGGTAGGTGGTCAGCTTGCCGCCGACGATGGTCACGACGCCCTCGCTCGACGTCAGCACCGCGTGCCGCCGCGAGATGTCGGAGGTGCGGCTGCCCGAGCCGTCGTCGGGGGCGTCGTCGAGGAGCGGCCGCAGCCCGGCGAAGGCGCCCACCACGTCGTCGCGGTGGACCGGTGTGTCCAGGGCCGTGTTGAGGATGTCGAGCAGGAAGCCGATGTCGGACTCGGGGGGCGTGGGCTCGTCCTGGAGCGGCCCGTCGACGGGCTCGTCGGTGAGCCCCACGTACACCCTGCCGTCCCCTTGCGGCAGGACCAGGACGAAGCGGCTGCTCTCGCCCGGCACGGGGATGTGGAGCCCGGCGGTCAGGCCGGGCAGGGTGCTGCCGCGCAGCACCAGGTGGGTGCCGCGCGAGGGGCGCAGCTTGACGCCGTCGACCAGCTGGTCCGCCCAGACGCCGGTGGCGTTGACGACCGCCCGGGCCCGGATGGTCAGCTCCTGCCCGGTGAGCTCGTCGCGTACGAGGGCGCCGGAACCGGTGACGGACAGGGCGCGGGTCCGGGTCAGGATGCGCGCCCCGTGTCCGGCGGCGGTGCGGGCGATGGCGGTCACCAGGCGGGCGTCGTCGGCCAGTTGTCCGTCCCAGGAGAGCAGCCCGCCGTACAGGCCGTGCGGGCGCAGACCGGGCGCGGTCCGCAGGGTCTCGACGGCCGAGAGCCGGCGCGGGCCGGGCAGGGTGCGCCGTGCGGTGCCCGCCGAGACGCGCAGCAGGTCGCCGGCGCGCAGCCCGGCCTGCGCGAGCGCCGCGTTGCGCCGGGAGGTCAGCGAGGTGAGGGGCAGCACGAACGGCTGCGCGCGCACCAGGTGGGGGGCGGTGCGCTCCATCAGCACCCCGCGCTCCACCGCGCTCTCGTGCGCGACGCCGAGCTGCCCGGAGGCCAGGTAGCGCAGTCCGCCGTGGATGAGCTTGGAGCTCCAGCGCGAGGTGCCGAACGCCAGGTCGTACGCGTCGATCGCGGCGACCGACAGACCGCGCGAGGCGGCGTCCAGGGCGGCTCCGGCACCGGTCGCGCCGAGGCCGATGACCAGGACGTCGACGGTCGTCCCGGCGGCCAGCCCCTCCAGTTCGCGAGCGCGGCGGGCGGCGGTGAGGGAGAAGTCCGAGCGGGGTTCGGTACGGCTCATGGGGCGAGGGTCCTCTCAAGGATGTGCCGCAGCTCGTCGTAGAACGCCTCGTCGGCGAGTTCGGGGTCCGCCGCGTCGGTCATGGTCTGCAGCGAGAGCGCGAAGGACTGGATCACCAGGAAGAGCGACCTGGTCTGGCGCAGTGGGTGGTCGGCGCGTACGGAACCGTCCGCGTGCCCCTGCTCCAGCGCCTCCTGGACGAAGGCGAGCAGCGCGTCCTGGCTGGCGCCCCGCCGGTCGAAGAGGTACGGCAGCAGCAGTTCCGGGTCGACGTCGAGGATCTTGCACAGCAGCGGATGGGACCGGAAGGCGCGCAGCCCCGCCACGAGCCCGTCGACCAACTGCTCGCGCACGGGTCGGGTGGTGTCGGTCGTGGGCGCGTCCCCGAGGGTGACGGACACCCACTCCCGTGTCATGACGTCGCCCACCAGGGTGCGCACGTCGGGCCAGCGCCGGTAGATGGTCATGCGCGAGACCCCGGCCCGGCGTGCGACGTCGGTGAGGGTCGTCCGGCGGACGCCGACCGCGAGAACGCAGTCCCGGGCGGCGTCGAGCACCGCCTCGTCGTCCCGACGGTTGTGACGAATGGGCTTCATCTGTCACAGTGTAACGACGGAACGGGCGACGGCAAGCCGCCCCCCACGCCGTGGGACCGGAACAACTGCGCGACGAAGCGGGTGATCAGGTGGGTTCGGTGGACATGCTGTGGAGCGGCTGGGGCGACCCGGCCAAGGCGGCACCACTGCCCGAAGAAGTGGTGGGTCTACTGCGGGACCTGCTGGGGGTGCGCCCGGCGGACGCCCCGGCGAAGGCCCTCACGGCCGTCACGCCCGGCCCCTCGCGGCTGACCGAGGCGGCCCGGGCCGCCCTGGAGGCGGCGGTCGGCGAGGCACACGTACACGGCGACGACGAGACCCGGGTCCGCCACACCCGCGGCAAGTCCACGCCCGACCTGCTGCGCATCCGGGCCGGCGAGGTCAGTGACGCGCCGGACGCCGTGGTGCTGCCCGCCGACCACGACGAGGTCCTGGCCGTCCTCACGGCGTGCACCGAGCACGGGGTCGCCGTCGTCCCCTTCGGCGGCGGCACCTCCGTCGTCGGCGGCCTTGCCCCCCAGGCGCACGATGCCTTCGTCGCGCTCGACCTGCGCCGTATGAACCTCCTCGTCGCCCTCGACGAGGTCTCGCGCACCGCCACCCTGCAACCCGGGCTGCGCGGCCCCGAGGCCGAGGCGCTGCTCGCCGAACAGGGCTACACGCTCGGCCACTTCCCCCAGTCCTTCGAGTGGGCGACGGTCGGCGGGTTCGCGGCCGCCCGCTCCAGCGGCCAGGCCTCCGCGGGCTTCGGGCGCTTCGACGACATGGTGACGGCCCTTCAGGTCGCCACCCCGCGCGGCACGCTGGACCTCGGCCGGGCCCCGCGCTCGGCCGCCGGACCGGATCTGCGCCAGCTCGTCCTCGGCTCCGAGGGGGCCTTCGGCGTCATCACCTCGGTGACCGTACGGATCCACCCCACGGCCCAGGCCAAGGTCTACGAAGGCTGGCGCTTCCCGTCCTTCGCCCAGGGACAGGCCGCCCTGCGCGCGCTCGCCCAGGACGGGCCGATGCCCACCGTGCTGCGGCTGTCCGACGAGACCGAGACCATGATCGGCCTGGCCAAGCCGGATGCCATCGGCGGCGGTCTCGCCTCCGACGCGGGCTGCCTGGCGATCGTCGGATACGAGGGCACCGCCGACGAGGTCGCCCACCGCAAGGCGCGCGTGCACACCGCACTGAGCGGGGCGCAGGGCGAGCCGCTCGGCGAGGACCCGGGCACCGGCTGGGCCCACGGCCGCTACTCCGCGCCCTATCTGCGCGACGCGCTCCTGGACGCCGGCGCCTTCGCCGAGACGCTGGAGACGGCCGCGTTCTGGTCGGACATCCCCGCCCTGTACGAGGCCGTGCGCACCGCCCTCACCCAGTCCCTCACCGACGCGGGCACCCCGCCGCTGGTGATGTGCCACGTCTCCCACGTCTACCCGGCGGGCGCCTCGCTCTACTTCACGGTGGTCAGCGCCCAGGGCAAGGAGCCGGTGGCACACTGGGCCCCGGCCAAGCGGGCGGCCAACGACGCCATCCTCGCCGCGGGCGGCACCATCAGCCACCACCACGGCGTCGGCACCGACCACCGCGACTGGTACGCCCGGGAGATCGGCCCGCTCGGCGTCGAGGTCCTGCACGCGGTCAAGGACCGGCTCGACCCGGCAGGCATCCTGAACCCCGGCATCCTGCTGCCGCCGCTGCCCGCCGTCTGACCGCGCGCAGCACCCGCGTCCCCCGCCCGCAGCAACACCGTCGTCGCCCATCGGAGCGTAGCCATGCGACAGTTCACGGCCGTCGTCAACCCCACCGCGGGCGGGTCACAGGGCGCCGCCGCCCTGATCCCGCTGGCCCGGCTGCTGCGCGAAGGGGGTGCGGAGCTGGAGGTCGAGTACAGCCGCGGCCTCGATCACGCACGGGCACTGGCCCGCCGGGCCGCCGAACAGGGCCGTGTGGTGCTCGGGGTCGGCGGCGACGGCATGGCGGGATGTGTGGCGGGCGCCCTGGCCGGCACGGACGCCCTCGTGGGCATCGTGCCGGCCGGGCGCGGCAACGACTTCGCCCGCGCGCTCGGGCTGCCCTCCGAGCCCGCCGCGCTGGCCGAGCTCCTGCTGCGCGGCGTGCCCAGGAAGGTCGACGCCATCGAGGTCGAATCGGCCGTGCACGACAAGGTCGCCGTCCTCGGCAGCGTCTACGCCGGGGTCGACGCGGTGGCCAACCGGCACGCCAACGCCTCTCGGCTGCTGCGCGGCGCCGCCTCGTACTACATGGGCGGACTGCGCGCGGTCCTCGGCTGGCGCACCGCCCACTACCGCGTCACCATCGACGGCACGCTCCACGAGCGCAGCGGCTACACCGTCATCGCCGCCAACTCCGGCTTCTACGGCTTCGGACGGCACATCGCGCCGGACGCCGCCGTGGACGACGGACTGCTTGACGTGGTCATCCTCAACGACTCCCCGCGCCGGCTGTTCTTCAAGGTCATGAAGGAGCTCGACGACGGCAGCCACGTCCACCGGCCGCAGGTGGAGATCCTGCGCGGCCGCGAAGTGCGCATCGAGGCGGACCGCCCCCTGCCGTACGGGGCGGACGGTGAGGTCGAGGCCGTCCTGCCGGTCACCGCGCGGGTCCTGCCGGGGGCACTCACCCTGCTCGCGTGACGGGTGCCGCGCGCCGGGGCGTACCGTCCGTGTTACGGGGAATCCGCACGGCATGACCACTCAAGTCGAGCGGGCCAAGGCACGAACGGCCAGGCGGGTCATGGCCGTTCGGATTCTGATCATGGTGGTGGCGATCGCGTCGCTGGTGGCGTTCTCCGTCGTCCTCGCCGAGGTGACCCTCACCCCGTCGCCCGCGTCGCGCGACATCGCAGGGTCGAATCTGCGGCCGGGGCACTCGCTGCGCCAGTACGCCGACGAGTACACGTTCCTCGAAGCGTGTCGGCAGGTCGGCGGCAATCTGCTGCTGGGCGCGCCCTTCGGGCTGATCCTGCCGGTGCTGGTGCGCCGACGGCTGCGGGCGGTGCGCGTGCTGCTGTACACGGTCGTCGTCATGGTCTTCATCGAGCTGGTGCAGGGGGCACTCGTCGAGGGGCGCGCGTTCGACGTGGACGACGTGCTGCTCAACACCTCCGGGGCGCTGCTCGGCTATCTGGTGCTCGGCCGCCGTATGGGGCGCGGCTTCCACCACCTCGGGGAGCGGCGGCGCGAGGGCGGGAAGACGAGCCGGATGTGGCGCTTCGGCGAGCGGCGGGCCGCCGAGCCTCGCCGCTGAGTGCCGCTGGCGGCCGCCGAGCCTCGCCGCTGAGTGCCGCTGAGGGCTACTCAGGGCCGCGACCGGCCTCACGCTGTGGCGCTCGGCCCGCACAGCCCCGCGGGGCCGGGCCCCGCATCCGTCCGGACGTCACCCGTTCCGCCCTTCCGTATGCCCGATGCGCGGCTCTGTCATTACGATCCGTTATGGGCTGGTTCGCCCCCGGGAGAACACCGGCCCGGCCGCGGACTCCCCGCCCTCACGGCCAGACCCGCGAAAGGCAGGCACGCAACCATGCTCAGCACCGACTTCGTCCCCGGCGCACCCAACTGGCTCGACCTCGGCAGCCCCGACACGGCGGCCGCGGCGGACTTCTACAGCGGCGTCTTCGGGTGGAACTTCCAGTCCGCGGGCCCCGACGCCGGCGGGTACGGCTTCTTCCAGAAGAACGGCAAGACGGTCGCCGCCCTGGGCCCGCTCACCGAGGAGGGTGCGAGCCCGGCCTGGACGGTGTACTTCCAGACGCCGGACGCGGACGCCACCGCCAAGGCGGTCGAGCAGGCCGGCGGGAAGGTCCGGGCGGAGCCCTTCGACGTCATGGACGCCGGACGGATGGCCTGCCTCACCGACCCGGGCGGCGCCGAGTTCTCCGTCTGGCAGCCCGCCGCCACGAAGGGCCTGGAGGTGACGTGCCAGGACGACACGCTCCTCTGGGCCGAACTGCATGCCAAGGACGTACCGGCCGCGCTGTCCTTCTACCGCTCCCTGTTCGGCTGGCGGTCCCAGGAGATGCAGTCCCCCGGCATGACCTACACCGTGCTGTCGACCGCCGAGGGCGACCAGAAGAACGCCTCGTTCGGCGGCCTCGCCCCGGCCCAGGAGGGCATGGAGCCGCGGTGGATCCCGTACTTCGCGGTGGCCGACGCGGACGCCACGGTCGGCCGGGCGCAGGAGAACGGCGGCTCGGTCATCATGCCCGCGGCGGACGTGCCGGACGTCGGCCGGATCGCCTGGCTCGCCGACCCCCACGGCGCCCCCTTCGCCATCCTCAAGCCCGATCCCCGGATGGCCTGACCCCGCCGTCCGCACTCACATGGGGTACGAGAGCAGCCTCACCGGGCCGTCGGGCCACGGCTCGTCGTCGTGCAGCGGGATCCACATGGTCCGCAGCGGCATGACGACGGGTCCCCCGGGCTGCTCCACTTCGACGTCCCGGTCGAGGGTCCGCCAGCCGAGGCGCCGATAGAGGGCGACGAGCGGTGGCCGGCAGAACAGGAGCGCGTACCGCGGCCCCCTGGTGCGCGCGTGGTCCAGGGCCGCGCCCACGACCAGCCGAGCCAGACCGTGCCCGCGCAGAGCTGCGGCGACGGCCACCCCGCCGACGCCCATCACCTGTGCGTCGGCGCCGCCGACCGACGTCCGCAGCGGCAGCAGTCCCGCGTGCGCCACCAGCCGGCCCTCGTGGCGGACACCGAAGTGGTCCTCCTTGGGCAGCCAGGTCAGACCGGCGTCCGCTACACCGAAGGGGTCGGCGCCATCGCCCAGGATCTCACTCTCGTCGGCCTTCGTGTACCCGGCCAGCCGCACTGCGGCAAGCGGCGCCGAGGGAAGTGGATCAGTCATCTCGACATGATCCACTACGGGCCGACTCCTGGCCAGGCCCGCTCAGGACGGGGCCGCCCGCTACCGGCCCGGCCTGCTCGGGGCGGCGCGCGCGGACGGGCGTGAACAGCGCGAGCACCGCGGTGAGCAGACAGCACGCCCCGGCGGCCAGACACACCGGCCCCGTGCCGTACCGCTGCGCGGCCCAGGTGAGGACGGCCGCGCCGATGGGGGCCGCCGAGTAGTGGATGGTCCAGAACGCCGAGGTGACCCGGCCGAGCAGATGGTCCGGGGTCACCTCCTGTCGCAGCGACATCGAGCAGGTCCCCGAAACGCTGACGCACCCGAGGAAGGCGGCGGTCAGCGCCGCGATGCCCGCCACGCTTCCGGCGGAGCCGATCGCCGCGAGGGCGAGCCCGCAGACCGCGACGCCGCCGGTCCAGGTCGCGCCGAAGCCGAGCCGGTGGCGGATCCGGGCGACGAGCAGCGCGCCCACGACCGTGCCCAGAGCGCCCACGGCGAAGACGGTGCCGACCGCGCCGTCGCCCTGGCCGAGGTCGTGCTTGAGGTGATAGATGATCAGGTCGTTGAGGCCGAGCGTCAGAAAGCTGAAGACCGACAGCAGAACGGTCAGGCTCCGCAGCACCGGATGCCGCCACAGGAACGACACCCCGGCGGCGAACTCCTTGCCCATCGACTCCCGCCGGGGGCCCTGCGCCGCCGCGTCACCGGACGGCCCGGTACGGCCCTTGAACCGTACGAAGCTCAGGCAGGCCGCCGACACCCCGAAGCTCACCGCGTCCACGGCCACGGCCGCCGCCGGGCCCAGCCAGGCCGCCAGCACGCCCGCGAGCAGCGGCCCGACGACCCCGGCCGCCGCTGCCGTCGCGTTGAGCCTGCCGTTGGCCTCCGTGATGCGGTCGCCGGGCACGAGCGCGCGTACGGCGGTGACATACGTGACGGAGAACAGCATCCCGACGGCCTCGGCCAGCGGCAGGACCACGTACAGCAGCCAGATCTGCGGGCCGAACGCCCACACCAGCGGAATCAGCGCGTACAGCACCAGCCGGGCGAGGTCGCACGCGATCAGCAGTTTCCTGCGGTCCAGCCGGTCGACCACGACCCCGGCGAACACGCCGACGCCGACCGCGGCCGCGCCCGCGGCGCCGGTCAGCAGGCCCATCTGCGCGACCGATCCCGTCGCGTGCAGCACCAGCAGCGGCAGGGCGATCAGGGCGAACGAGTCACCGACGACGGAGAGGGTCTGCGCGGCCCAGAAGACGCCGAAGTCGCGGTCGCGCGACAGCGAGCGCGACCGTCCCGACAGGGGCTCGTCACCGGTGAGTTGAGGCATCCGGGGAGGGTAGTACGTGGCGCACGCGAAGTCTCATCATTTTCTGTGGCCCCCGGCCGGGGGTGGGCGCCGGGGCCGGGACGTGGAGTCTGCGGCGGCGCTCCTCACGCCCTGATACGTGTGGCCCACCTACAAGTCGTGCACCGCGGTGCGAGCCGCGGAGACGAAGGCCAGGACCGACTCCCAGAAAGGGTCGTAGCACTGGTCGAACAGCGCGACGGCGTCCGGCTCGCCCTCTATGGAAGCTCCAAGTGCCCGGTGCGGAGGACGGGTCGAGAGCCTGAGCGTCTCGGCGGCCGCGGCCACGTTGTCCGGGCCCTCCAGGCTGATCACCCATATGAAGTGGCGGAGCCTGCCGTACTCCACCCGCAGGCTGGTCTGCACCTCCCGCAGCGCGGGGAGCTGTTCGGCGCGGCCACCGCCCGACTTGTGGATGTCCGACACCGTCCAGTACAGCTCCGCCATCTTGTGCGCCTGCTCGATCAGGCTCACATAGGCCGACCGCCGCGCCTCGCTGATCCGGATGGTGCGCTGGGTCCGCTCGGCGGCGGCGGCCTGGATCTGGGCCGCGCGGGCCGTGCCGCGGCTGGTGACCCAGCTGGCGAGCACGGCCGTGCCGGCGGTCAACGACGAGATCCAGAGAGTGGAGTCAGTCACGCCCCGGACCCTTCCCCGGCGCGCTCCCTCCGACTCGGCTGTGGCCGAACCTCACGAGGCGGACCCGCCGTTGACCCAGCGCTGGGCGTGCTGGGTGGAGTCGCACGGGGTCACCATCGCACCGTTGCCGCCCACTCCGAGGCACTCGCCGCTCTGGGTGTTCCTGATGGCGTAACCGGTGAGACCGCCGCGGCCCCCGAAGTCGCCGCCTCCCCACCAGGCAGTAGCCGCCGGTCCGGTTGATCAGTTGGAAGGGGTCGTCGGAGGCGCACGAGAAGGTCCGCGCGTACGAGGCGGTGGACGCGCAGGGCCCGTACGAGGCACCGGTGCCGCCGCTGCTCAGACACTGGCTGTTGGAGACGTTCCTGATGCGGCAGGTGCCCGGCGAGCCGATCGTCGAGCCGCCGTTCTGGGCGGGGGATCCGCCGGGGCCCCGCTGCCACTCAGATCGACACCATGCTCCCCGCCCACCGGCGCGCCCCCTCCACTCGTCCACCCCTGGTGTCCCACCCGTCACTCCAGGGGAGATCGGCACCTTCCCATGGATGACATGTTCCTGCACGGAAAGGCTCCCGAGAGGGGGAACTGGCGTACGAGAAAATCCTTCAAGTGGGGTTTGCCGGGGGCGATTTCAGGACGAGCGCCGAAGGCTCGCCTACCACTGCTCCTTCCTCGGTTCGGCCGACGGCCGAACCGCGCAGTCGGGGCCCGGCGCCATGATCGACTCATGGCCGTCCGAGAAGCGGACCCGGTAGGGCGGTGTGCCGTTCTCCCCCAGCACCTGGACGATCTCGCCCGTCTTGTCGTGCTGGCCCACGACCCTGCCGTGCTGCACCAGGTGGTCACCCTTGGTCGCTCGCATCGAGGCCTCCCTCGGAAGCGGACTGGTCGGTAACAGCATTTTATGACCGTCTGGCGCGACAAGCCCGTTCTGACGTCGTTGACCATGCCGGGAGGGAACCCGGAAGGCACGGCGACCGAGGAGGACGTACATGACCACGCTGGTGATCGGGGCTCGCGGAAGCGTCGGACGGCAGGTGCTCGACCAGCTCCTCGCCCTGGGCGAGCCGGTCCGGGCGTCGGCACGCGACCCGGAGACGGCGGAGCTGCCCGCCGGCGTCCCGGTGGTCGCGGCCGACCTCACCAGGCCGGCGACGCTCCCGGCCGCGCTGGACGGCGTACGCAAGGTGTTCGTGTACGCCACGGCGGAGGGCATGGCCGGCTTCGCCGCCGCCGCCCGCGCGGCAGGCGTCGAGCACGTGGTGGTCCTCTCCTCCGGGAGCGTGCTCCTGCCGTACGCGCACGGCAACGCGATCGCGGAGGAGCACCGGGCGATGGAGGCGGTGCTCGCAGCCTCCGGTCTGCGCTGGACTCCGATCCGGCCGCTCGTCCTCGCGAACAACGCGCTGACCTGGTCGTACTCGATCCGCGCGGAGGGCGTGGTCCGGATGCTGCACCCAGAGGCGGCCATGGCGCCGATCCACGAGCGCGATGTCGCCGCCGCCGCGGTCGCCGCACTGACCGGCCGCCCGGACGGCGGGGTCAGCGACCTCCTCACGGGCGGCGAGCTGATGTCGCAGCGCCGCCAGGTGGAGCTGATCGCCGAGGCCGCCGGACGGTCCATCCGGATCGAGGAACTCACCGAGGCGCGGGCGCGGCAGGAGTTCGAGCGGTTCGGGTCGCCCGCCGCCGCCGCCTCGATCGTGCAGTTCATCGTCGCCGCCACCCAGGGCGGATCCCCGGCGACCGGGACCGCGCGGCGGATCCTCGGGCGGCCGCCGCTGCCGTTCGCACGGTGGGCAGCCGACCACGCGGCCACGTTCGCCTGACCGCGACGCAGACAGGTCTCCTTTGGTAGACCCTATCCATATTTATGCTAGATACGAGCCGTGCCGCACACCGGGACGCTCATCCTGATCATGGCCATCGCGGTCCTCGCGCCCCTGCTCGCGTACGCCGTCGGCCGCTGGGCTCCCGTACCGGTCGCCGTCTTCGAGATCCTGCTCGGCGTCCTCATCGGCCCGGACGGCGCGGCGCTCGTCGGCGCGGCCATCCTCTCCGTACTGATCCTGCCGCTCGTGGCCCTGCGCGTCCGGGCGGCGGCCGGAGCCGGGGAGCGGCACCGGGCCGAGGTGTCGGAATCCTGGTGAGCCCCCCGGCCGGGATGCGAACGCCCGGCCCCTCGGCCGGTGGAGGGGTTGCGCGCGTCGGCCCGGGGCACCCGCATACCGGGAGGTGGCCGTGGACGTGGGTGCGATGACGGTGTCCGGGCGGGTCAGGGCCCGGCGGGCGGCTCGGGGCCCGGTGGTCGAAGGGGCCGCACGGGCCGGGTTCGCGGCGCGCGGTGCCATCTACTTGCTGGTGGGGCTGCTCGCCGCGCGAGTGGCCGAGGGAAGCGATCGCGGCCAGCAGGCCGACCGTGAGGGAGCGTTGACGGAGATCGCGCACCGGCCACTGGGCACGCCCATCCTGTGGGCGCTGGCGGTGGGGCTGGCCGGCATGGCCCTGTGGCGCCTGTCCGAGGCGCTCTTCGGCGCCGCCGGAGCCGAGGGGTACAAGGCGCGCAAACGCCTGCTCTCCGGTGCGCGTTGCCTCTTCTACGGCTTCGTCGCGTACACCGTGTCGACCTACGCCCTCGGTGACCGCCGCAGCGAGGGCGGCTCCAGCGACCGCACCTCCCAGGACCTCACGGCCCGGCTGCTCGATCTGCCGGGCGGTCGGTGGATGGTCGGTGCGGCCGGAGTGGTCGCGGCCGGAGTCGGTGGGTGGATCGCGGTACGGGCGGCGCTGCGCAAGTATCACGACCGGATGCGGCTCGGCGAGATGTCACCGCGCACCCGCCTGGTGGTGGACTGCACGGGTGTGGCCGGCGGGGTCTCGCGCGGCGCCGTCTTCGCCGCGGCCGGAGGCTTCGCGCTCTGGGCGGCGGTCGGGTTCGACCCCGGCCGGGCCAAGGGCATGGACGACACCCTGCGCTCCTTCACCCAGACCCCGGCCGGTCCCTGGCTGCTCTTCGCGGTGGCCGCGGGCCTCGCGCTCTTCGGGCTGTTCTCCTTCGCGATGGCACGCTGGCGCAAGTTCTGAACGGCCGGGCGACACCGCGTCGGGCGTCAGGCGAACTTGGAGCTGGGCACCGGGCCGGTCGACGTCAGCCGGGTGCGCTCGCCCTGGAGCCACGAGCCCCGTACGGCCGTGACGAACTCGGTGAAGCGCTCGTCCGGATCCGCGGGCGTCTCGCCGTCACCCTCGCTCGGGGACGGGTCGGCGCCGGCGATCTCGGCGGCGATCACCGCGTCCGGGCGCTCGTCGGCCCCGGCCCGCTCGACCTCGCCGTCCTCGCCCGCGCGCAGCTGCCCGTCCCAGGGCGCGACCACCGACTGGTGCAGCAGCGCGACGCTGTCGGCGGTGATGACGGGCGGGTCGGTCCAGCTGCTCGCGTGCTCGTGGAGCACCTGCCCGGGGACCCGCTCCCGGAGCCGCCCGAGGATCTCGGGGCCCTCGTCGACCGCCGCCAGCTCGTTCAGGTCGTACGCGATCACCACGGTGTCCTCGCGCCCCGGCGCGAACGGCTCGGCCGGGAGCCCGAGCACGTCGGCGGCGGCCAGGCCGAGGATCCGGCTGCCCCGGTCGGGCAGTGGCGACACCGAGCGCGGCCGCACCTCAGCCGCGTCAAGGAGCACCTTCAGCCGCAGCAGCCCCTGGAGGCACTCGCCGTACGAGTCCTGCAGCCAGGCGTACCGGCCGTTCATCCCGGCACCGAAACCGAACGGGGAGAGCGTGCCCAGCACCGTACCGCCCATGACGAACTGCCAGCCGCGCAGATCGGCGCGGTCCAGGGCGCTCACAGGGCCGGCGCTCGCGGCGCGCTCCAGCATATGGCGCTGGCGCTGGTGCGCGGGCAGCCACATCGGGTCCTCCGGGTCGGGCAGCAGGGCGTACTGGCGGTTCGCCAGGGCCAGGTCGCCCGCCATGATGGCGTTGAAGACCAGCAGATAGCGGTCGGGCCACTCCTCGAAGCCGCTCTCGTGCCGCGACAGCAGCTCGACCGCCTCGCCGTGCCGGTTCTCGCTCTCGTACGCGGCCACCAGCTCGCGCATCACCTGGAGCGCGCCCGGGTTGCGGGTCAGCACCTCGCGCAGGGCGGGGACGGCGAGGAAGGACAGGCCGCGCTCGATGCACGCGTACCCGAAGTCGTACAGAGCCCGGTCGTCGTCGGGGCGGGCCGCCACCGCCGCGGCGGCCCGGCCGAGGTCGTCGAAACCGGCCGCCTTGGCGGCGCGCCCGGCCACGAGCGCCACCTCGCCCAGTGGCAGGTCTTCCCCAGCGGTCCGGAGCAGCCGCACGGCGCCGGGTGTGTCACCCGCGTCCAGGCACTCCCAGGCCTTGAGGAGTTCGGCGGACTTCGGACGGCGGTGCTTGCGCGAGAACATGCCCGCGATCCTCTCCGACGGCGGGGGCCGTGCTCAAATCATTTCGGCCTGTTCGGAAATGAGTCTGTGTGAGAGGCGACTTCCTGGGTACACGCTCTTGGCATCGGAACATGTTGGAAGCTGTACAGGTCGGTCCAGGGAGGGATCATGACGACGGTCGAGGTCGGAACCATGGTGGGTCAGCGGAGCCAGGTGGCACCCGAGCTGCCTTTGGTCGAGTGCCCCGACAAGCTCGCGCCACGTGACGCACGGGAGTTGTCGCGGCTCTTCTTCGAGCAGCTTGCGGTACTGGAGGAGGGGACGCCCGGCTATCAGTACGCGCGCAACACCCTCATCGAGATGAACATGTCGCTCGTGCGATTCGCCGCGCGGCGCTTTCGCCAGTACGCGGACGAGATCGAGGACGTCGTCCAGGTGGGCATGATCGGACTGATCAAGGCCATCGACCGGTTCGAGCTGTCGCGCGAGACGCAGTTCGCCACATTCGCCGTGCCCTACGTCGTCGGCGAGATGAAGCGCTTCTTCCGCGACACGACCTGGGCCGTGCACGTCCCGCGCCGCCTGCAGGAGCGCCGGACGGAGCTGGGCAAGGCCCGGGCCGAGCTGGAGAGCCGCCTGGACCGCTCCCCCACCGTCAAGGAGCTGGCCGAGCTGATGGACATCAGCGAGGAGGAGGTCCTGGAGGCCCAGCTGGCCGCCAACGGCTACCACTCCTCGTCCCTCGACGCCGCCCTGTCCGGCAACGAGGAGGAGGGCGAGGCGGCCCTCGCCGACATCATCGGCAGCGAGGATCCGGCCATGGAGCTGGTCGAGGACTTCCAGGCCCTCGCGCCCGCGATGGACACCCTGACCGAGCGCGAGCGTTTCGTCGTGCATCTGCGGTTCGTGGAGGAGCGCACCCAGGCGGAGATCGGTGAGACGCTCGGCGTCTCCCAGATGCAGGTCTCCCGCATCCTGCGCCGGATCCTCACCAAGCTCCGCACCGGCATGGGCATCGCCACGGAGTGACGCGGGTTCGGGTGGCTGTCGGCGGCGTACGGGCCCGTACGCCCCCGACACCCGTCTGCTGATATCTCCGACACCTGTCTCCGACACCTATCTGCTGATATCTGCCGATATCTGCTGAGCGTCCCCGCCACGTACGCCCTCGGCCTCCTGAGCTTCGCCCAGCTCTCAGCGGTGTACGTGGTCGTCGCCGCGGTCGGCACCGCCCTGACAGCCCTGTGGAGTCCGCCGCCCGGTTTCGCCGGGCCGCGCACGGCCTCGCGCCGCCCAGATCACAGCGGCGATCACAGCGGCAGGAAGACCTGGATGCGCTTGCCTCCGGCGGGCAGCAGGCTGACGGTGACGCTGGTCGCCAGGCGGCAGATCATCGGCCATCCGTAGCCGCCGGGGGTGAAGTCGCCGCTCGGCTCCTTCGTCGACGGCAGCCCCGTGCTCGCGTCCTCGACCACCAGCCGCAGCCCCACACGGTCCGCCATCGCCTCGAAGGCCGTGACGCCGCCCGCGTGCCGCAGCGCGTTCGTCACCAGCTCCGACGTCACGAGCAGCGCGTCCGCGACCGCCGGGTCCTGCGTCGACAACGGCGATCTGTCCAGCGCGGCGCCCAGCAGCGTCTTCACGCGCCTGCGCGCCTCCGCGGCGTCGACCGGCACGAGTCCGGTCCTCCATGTTGGAGCCGTTTCCTCACTCACCTCACTGCCCCCGTCCTGCATGCGGAACCGCCCGCACTTGCCCCTGCGCACTTGCCCAGGGTTCCCATGAGTCAATCCCCCTCGCTTTCACGAAAGAGCCGCCCCGCCCGCCGCGGGGCCGGACCGCACAGGGTACGGGGACAGGGGCGACCCCGTCGCGACGGGGGACGCGACGGGGCCTGGAGTTCGGGTGCCCCGGTGCGACGGGGCCATGCTGGTGATGCCGGTCACAGCGCACGTGGCAGCACGGGCACCGGCGTCCGTGCGGCCCGCACGGGCGCCGGCGCCGGCACCAATGCGGCCCGGTCAGTTCCTGGTCGGGACGACCGCCCAGCAGCCGTCGGTCCGCCACACGTCCTTGCCGCCGTTGTTCTGGGCCACCATGAACTCGATCGTGCCGCCGGTGTCCGGGCCCACGATCCCGTCGACCGGGAGGTGCCAGAAGCGCTGGAAGTTCACCACGGCGTCCTTGGTGTCCTTTCCTTGGACGCCGTCCACGGCCGGCTTGGTACCCGCGTACACGTGGAACGCGCGCTGGACGCACTTGATCCCGCCCTTGTTCCCCGATCCCGTCCTTGTTCCCCGATCCCGTACCGATGTTGGCGACGCCCGGTTCGGCCTGCGCCGCGGTGGCGCCGAGCAGGCTCCCCACCGTCGGCACGGCCGCGCTCAGAGCGGCCGGCACCCGACGTCCGTTGACGTTGACAGCACTCGTGTCGTCTCCCGTTTTCGCGTCCTTTTCCCATGCGAATTCCGGCAACCGCACACCAGGCGGCTGCTGCTGACGGAACATCAGACGACGGTTTCATCCCGGGGTGAACTTTCGCGGTAGGCAACCGCGGTCCACCTATCACGCCGGTCGTAGGACGTGTTCAATAACCAGCGGTCCCCGCATGATCGAGAGATTCACCGTTTCTCTCATCAACTCTTTAGTGTGCAGGCGATTCGGACGGGCTGCGTTTATTTGGGTTGGGTGTGTATCTTTTTGCCTACTCGCCTGTGCTGTGCCCGCAGCAAGGGCCGGCATCCGGCGGCACCATCCAGCACGAGGAAAGCGAACTCCCATGGCGGACGAGCCGGACACCACCACACTCAAGGACCAGTACGCGGCGCGGGTCACCGCAGATCTGGATGCCAACCAGCAGGACCAGTCACGCATCCGCGCCGAACTCGACACACTCAAGGGCCAGCTCGAAGCCCTGGAGCGGGACCACGGCCTGCTGCAGACCATGCACCACACCCTCACCGGCGCCCCGGCGAAGGCCACCCCCACGAAGGCCACCCCCGCCAAGTCCGTTCCCGCGAAGGCCGCCGCGCCGGCGAAGGTACCCACCCCCCGGACGAGGAAGACCGAGGTCAAGGCCGCGGCTGCCAAGCCCGCGCGGACCCCGCGCAAGAACACGGCTCCGGCGAAGACCGCTTCCCGGGGCAAGGCGGAGACCTCCGGTCCCACCCTGCGCGAAGTCGTCCTCGGCCTCTTCGGCGGACACCAGGAGCCGCGTACGGTCTCCGACATCCTCACCGAACTGACGACCGCCCACCCCGACCGCAAGACGAGCCCCCAGGTCGTCCGCAACACCCTCGAAGCACTCGTCGCCAAGGGCGAACTGGAGCGGGAGCGCAAGCAGGGCTCCGTCTTCTACACCGCCCGCCCGGACAAGACGCCTGCCGTGACGCCCACCGCGGACGCCGTTCCCGTGAAGGCCTGACACTTCTCATCCGCCGGGTTGGATCGGGTCGATGACTTTCTCGCCGTACGGCATCAGCCGCATGGAGCCCGGCGGACAGCACCTGTCCGCCGAGCCTCGTGCTCCCTGGTCAGGCGCAGCGGCCGGCGGGCCGGGTGCGCGTCACCACATCGCTGATGCCGGTGGCCGCGTCGAGCCACACCACCTGGCGGCCGCTCGCCGCGGCGGCCGGCAACTGCTCGCCCCGGTTGGACGACATCCGCTCCCCGCGCACACCCTCACCGGTGGGTGAGGCCGCAGGGAACTGCCAGAGCTCGGCGAGCGACTCGTCGCGGTACCCGGTGTCGGGGATCCGGGCGCCGACGGTCATCGCGTCCTCGGAGGCGGTGAGGCCGTAGCCGTCCAGCCCGTCCGGGCCCCTCTCCGGGCTGAGGTCGACCACGCCGGAGCCGTCGAACCCGGCCCGGCGCAGAGCCGTCCTGCCATCACCGTCGATCTCGTCGGTCAGCCGGAAGAGGTGGGTGTGGTTGATGGCCGTCGGGCCGAGGCTCGCACCGCTGTGGACCGCTGGACCGCCGTGTTGGCACCCGTGGCGATGTCGACGACACGGGGGCTGTACTCGTGGACGGCCGCGCGCACCCGCTGCATGTCCTGGTGGACGACGTTGCCGTTGCTCACCGCCGGGAAGTGCGAGCGGTGGTAGGTACCGCCGCCGATCTGTACCACGTTCGCCGGGTCCTTCATGCTCGGACAGGCCACGCCCGGCCTGCCGCCGTAGTTGCAGTACGGGAAGGCCACGGTGTCCCCGTCGACGGACGTGGAGCTGCCCACGCTGCGGCTGGTGTGCCACAGCACCTTGACCGGCCCGCCCGCGAGCGGCCGGGCCAGGATGTCCACACCGCTCGCCCCGTACGCCTGCCACACCACGCTCTTGCCGTCGGTGCCGCCCCGACGTCCTCGCGCACGTCCCACAGCGCGCCCGCGAAGAGGGAGGATTTGGAGGTGGACGCCGCCGTTGTCCGTCTCGAAACCGGCGCCGATGTACGACTTGGCGGTGGTCCGCCCGTCGTTCAGGTCGCGCAGCGCACAGGCGCGCGGGGTCTTCGTCCGGCATTGCGTCTCGCCCACCGGGCCGAGTCCGGGTTGTCGGTGGGGATGCCGTACGCGTCCGTCTCGATGGCGTTGCCGAAGGAGTCCGCGAGCGTCTCGTCCATGGCGCCGGACTGCCCCGCGTAGACGAGGTTGGCGGAGTTCTCGATGACACCGTGGGTCATCTCCTGACCCGACGGACGGTGTGACGCGCCGTGACCGAGGGCGCGAAAAGAACTCCCTCCACGATTTTCGTTATCCGCCGGTCCCCCGTCGATCTCCCACGGTGGAGAAGCAGTCGGTTGGAGCCCGGAGACCACCGGGGCCCGGGAGAGTGGACGAGGCGTGAACATGGAGTACGGGACAGCGACGGTCGAGGCGGCGCGAGCCGGTGATCAGCAGGCCCAGGACGAGCTCGTCGCGGCCTGCCTGCCGCTGGTGTACAACATCGTCGGGCGGGCGCTGAACGGTCACGCCGATGTCGACGACGTGGTCCAGGAGAGCGTGCTGCGGATGCTCGACGGCCTGGCGGGGCTGCGGGATTCCGGCAGCTTCCGGTCGTGGGTGGTGGCCATCACCATGAACCAGCTCCGCCAGTACTGGCAGCGCGCCCGCACCCGGCCGGACGGCACCGGCATCCAGGAGACGAGCGACCTGCCCGACCCCGGCGCCGACTTCGTCGACCTGACGATCCTGCGGCTCGGGCTCTCCGGGCAGCGCAGGGAGGCCGCCGAGGCCACCCGCTGGCTGGAGCCCGAGGACCGGGGCCTGCTCTCGCTGTGGTGGCTGGAGACGGCGGGGTGCCTGACCCGCGCCGAGGTGGCCACCTCGCTCGAACTGTCCCCGCAGCACACGGCCGTACGCGTGCAGCGCATGAAGGAGCGGCTCGACGCGTGCCGCCAAGTGGTACGGACCCTCGCGGTCGCCCCGCGCTGCCACGAACTCACCGGCCTGCTCTCGCTCTGGGACGGTGTGCCCTCCGCGCTGTGGCGCAAGCGCATCACCCGGCACACCCGCGTGTGCCCGGTCTGCTCCGGCCTCGGCAGCGGACTCGTACCGCCCGAAGGCCTGCTGGCGGGGCTCGCCCTGGTTCCGGTGGCCTCGGCGGCCGGTCTGTTCGCGGCCCTGGCCGCACACCGGGGTACCGCGCCCATGGCGTACGGGGTGGCCGATGGGCCCCAAGCCGAAGGGGCCACGGCGGAGCCCGTACGGGCGCAGTCGGCGCCCGGCCGTCACCGCCAGGCACCCCGTGGCCGAGGCGCGCACGCCGAGGCGGCGACCCGGGGCGAGCTCCGCCGCGACCGGGACCGTGCCAGGCGGCGGCGCCGTGCCGCCGCGATGCTGGCGGGCGCCACCGCGATAGGCGGCCTCGCCGTGGTCATCCATCTCTCGACCGATCCGTCCGCGCCCGGCCACACCGTCGCGGACGCCCCGGCCGACGCCACCGTCACGACGGCGAGCCCCGACGGCGCCACCGCCACCGGGCCGTCGCCCACACGGTCGCCCAACTCGGCCTCCCCGAAGCCGAGTCCATCACCGTCACCGAGCCGATCGGCCGCCTCGCCGAAGCCGGCCGCGCACAGCCCCGCACCGCACAGTGCCGCCGCACGGACTCCCGCGTCGCACTCCCCCAGCGCCCCGAACTCCCTCGCCAAGCAGGGGTCGACCGCCCAGCAGGTGATCGCGCTGGTCAACACCGAGCGGGCCAGGAACGGCTGCGGACCCGTGACCGACAACTCCCGGCTCGCCACGGCCGCGCAGCGCCACTCCGACAACATGGCGGGACAGAACTTCTTCGACCACACCGACCCGAGCGGGGCGGGCCCGGGCGAGCGCATCCACGCCGCCGGCTACCAGTGGTCCACCTACGGCGAGAACATCGCCCGCGGCCAGCAGACCCCGGCCGATGTCATGAACTCCTGGATGAACAGCCCCGGGCACCGCGCGAACATCCTCAACTGCGCCTTCAAGGAGCTGGGGGTCGGGATCCACAACGGCTCCGGGGGCCCCTGGTGGACCCAGGACTTCGGCACGAAGATGTGAGCCCGGTCAGGTGGCCGTGAGTGCGTGGGCCCGGGCGATGAGCAGGGCGACGTCGTCGTGGGTGTCCGGGCGGCGCAGGGCCGCGAGGAGGAAGTCGCAGGTGTCCTCCAGCGGGCGGCTCGGGCCGGTCAGCAGATCGGTGAGGGTCGCCAGACGGGTGTCGATGTCCTGGTCGCGGGTCTCGATCAGACCGTCGGTGTACAGGACGAGGTCGTCCCCCGGGTCGAGGGTGACGGCGGTGGTCGAGAACGGCACGCCGCCCACGCCCAGTGGCGCACCGGTGGGCAGGTCCAGGAGCCGGGGCGGGCGGCCGGGCCGCAGGTGCACCGGGGGCGGGTGACCGGCGACGGCGATGTGGCACAGGTGTGTGTGGGGGTCGTAGAGCGCGTACACACAGGTCGCCGTCGCATCGCCCAGATCGGCGGTGGCGGCGTCCAGATGGGTCAGTACGGTGGCGGGGTCCAGGTCGAGACGGGCCAGTGCGCGGGCCGTGGCCCGCAGTTGGCCCATGGTGGCGGCGGCGTTGATGCCGCTGCCCATCACATCGCCGACGACGAGGGCCGTACGGTCGCCGCTGAGGGCGATGACGTCGAACCAGTCACCGCCGGTCTCGTCGTCGGCGGCGGCCGGCTGGTAGCGGTAGGCGATGTCCAGCCCGCTCGGGGCGACCGGGCGTTGGGGCAGGAGGTGGCGCTGCAGCATCAGAGCCGTCTCGCGCTGGCGCTGGTACCAGCGGGCGTTGTCGATGGACACGGCCGCGCGGGCGGCGAGTTCGGTGGCGAGCAGGACGTCGTCCTCGCTGAAGGGGGCGGGGTTGCGGGCGCGTTTGAGGTCGAGCGCGCCGAGGACCTGGCCGCGGGCGATGAGGGGGACGGCGAGGTAGGAGTGGACGCCGGCGGCGGCGAGGAGGTGGACGGCTTCCTCGTTGCGGGCGATGCGCGGCAGATCCTCGGGCCGCACCCGCGGGACGAGGACGGGGCGGCCCGTGCGGGCGCACTGGGTCACCAGCCGGGTGGGGCCGTACAGGGCGACGTCGCCGACCGGGTCGGCGGCGTTGGTGGCGGGGGTGGGGTAGGCCGCGTTGAGCGCCAGCGCGCGGAACCGCACGGCGCCGCCGTCCGCCTCCCCCGGCCGGGGACCGGCCAGGACGGTGTCGAGCACGTCGACGGCCGCGATGTCCGCCACCTCGGGGACGGCGACGTCGGCCAGCTCGCGGGCCGTCACCTGCAGGTCGAGGGTGGTGCCGATGCGGACGGACGCGTCCGCGATCAGTGACAGCCGGCGCCGCGCCTGGGCGGCGGAGACGGCCGCCTCGTGCTGCTCGGTCACATCGACGACGGACACCGCGATACCGAGGACGTGGCCCGCCTGGTCGTCGAGCCGGTACACCGACACCAGCCAGGCGTGATCCCGCTCGGGGTCGGCGGCGGTGCGGCCGGTGGTGAACTCGTCGAGCACCGGGCGTCCGCTCGCCATCACCTGGCGCATCCTCATCTCGACCGTGGCCCCGTCCAGGAACGGCAGTACGTCGACGATCCGGCGCCCCAGGTGCTCGTCGGCCGGAATGCCGTTGATGCGTTCGAGGGCCGGGTTCACCAGGACGTACCGCAGCTCGGTGTCGAGGACCGCCAGGCCGATGGGCGACTGGTCCACGAGCCGCAGCGAGAGGGCCAGATCGCGCTCCACCCGCCGCAGCGTGGCCTGCTCGGAGGCCAGGCCCAGCGCGAACATACGGCCGTTGTCGGCTTCGAGGCGTACGTTGCGGAACTCCACCAGGAGCGAGCTGCCGTCCTTGTGCCGGACGGGGAACACCCCCGCCCAGGTGCCCTCACCGGACATCACCTGGGCGAAGAGGCTCAGCACCACATGGCGGTGCTCCTCGGCCACCAGCAGCTTCGCGGCGTACTGCCCGAGGGCCTCCTCGGCGGTGTACCCGTACACCCGTTTGGCCTGCGGACTCCACAGCCGGATGCGGCCCTCGGCGTCAAGGACGACCGCGGCCACCCCGAGCACGTCCAGCAGACCACCGGCCACCAGCGACGGATCTCTCGCCCCCGAACGGGCCGGGAAGGACTGCGCACCAGCCATCACCGGCCTCCTCACCCGTACGCCCCTGTGCGGGACACGCCCGCTGGCCAGGCCCAGGCCGATCGGCACGACTTTCCGCCTTCCATGCTGCGCCCGGACGCCCGCGCGTGCGACCGGGCGCGGTCCCCGGTCGGCCGAACGGCGTGCGGAGCGGCGTGGCGGCGGGCGCCCTCACTTCTTTTCGCGTCGGCCCCGCAGGACGAAAAACGCCGCCGCCACGGCCGCCGCGGCCAGCACGAGCTGCCGGGGATGGGCGCGCCCGGCCACCGCTGCCACGGCCGTCGCCCGGCGTACGGGCGCGGGGGTGTGGTCCCGGACCGTGCGGGCCGCCTGGCCGACCGCCGTCTGGACCCCGGCCACCGCCTCGGTCGTCCTGTGGGTGGCGTGCGTCGTGCGTCCCTTCAGGTCCGCCTCCGCCGCGAGCCTTGCCGCGCTGTCGGTGATGCCCATCGGTGCCTCTCTTCCGTTCTCGGATTCCCACGCTGTCTTCCGGGTCACCCCGTATCAGCGGCTCAAACCGGGGAGGCGCCGATACGGGGCGCGGGCCGGGGCACACACACGGCTCGGCCACACCGATCGCGGACGCCGGCCGGGCCGCGCAGGGCGGGCGGGCCGCGCAGGGCGGGCGGGCCGCGCAGGGCGGGCGGGCCGGACCCACGGGCCCGCCCGCGCACTAGAGCGCCGATCATTGGGCACTCTCCCTACAGGCGCCGGTGCGGAGCACCGGGCAGTGGCGAAGGAGGCGGGTGACCCATGGCAGCGGACACGAGCGACGACTCGCGCGACGGGGGCACCGCCGGAGGCAGACGGTTCGCCGTCGCGGCACGGCGGATCGGCGGGACCACGGTGCTCTCGCTCACCGGTGAGCTGGACCACGACACGGTGGAGCCGTTGCGTGCCACGCTCGCGGAGCAGATCGCCGAGGCCCCGGAACGGATCGTGGTCGACTGCGCCGCTCTGCGGTTCTGCGACTCGACCGGGCTGAACGCGCTGCTGCGGGCGCGTGCGGCGGCGTCGCAGACCACGGGCGCCGGCATCGAGCTCGTGGCGCTCCAGCCGCCCGTCGCCCGGATGTTCGAGATCACGGGTGCGGACGCGGTGTTCCGCATCCACTCCGACCTGGGCCAGGCGCTCGCGGGCCGCCCGCCGGAGTAGCGGAGAAGGCGATGGGCGACACGAGCCGGGCCGGGCGAAGCCAGATCCGCCGCCTTGAGCTCTTCGGCACGAAGGGCGTGGTGACCCGCTGCCGGGACTTCACCGCGCACGCGCTGGCCGACTGGGGGTGGACCACGGCCGTGCGGGAGGAAGACCGCGCGCGCGTGGACGATGTGCTCCTGCTCGTCTCCGAGGTCGTCACCAACGCCTGTCTGCACGCGGGCGGCCCCCGCGAGCTGGTGCTGCGCCACGAGGACGGCCACCTCCGGGCGGAGGTCGCCGACGGCAGCCCCGTCGCCCCCACACGCCGCCCCCGGGCCCCCTCGCTGCCCGGCGGCCACGGCCTGATGGTGCTCGACCGGCTCGCCGGGGACTGGGGCTCGATGCCGCTGGGGACGGGCAAGGTGGTGTGGATGGAGGTCGTACTGCCCTCGCGGGCGCAGCGCACGCACCCGCCCGGGTACCGCCACTCTCCCGAGAGCCGCTGACCGGGCTCCGGCCTACTCGACGGTGCCCGATGCGGCGGCGACCGATTCGGGGACGTCTTCGAGCAGCCCCGCGCGCAGGTGTTCCAGGATCTGGGCCAGCAGGCGGGAGACGTGCATCTGCGAGAGTCCCACCCTGGCGCCGATCTCGGCCTGTGTGAGCTCCTCGCCGAAGCGCAGGGAGAGCAGAGTGCGCTCGCGGTCCGTGAGGCCCGCGATGAGCGGTTTGAGGGATTCCAGCGAGTCGACGACGTCGAACGCGCCCTCCTCCTCGCCGAGCCTGCGCATGAGCCCGACGGCGGCCCCGCTGTCGTCGTCCGGGATGTCGAGCGAACGCGCCATGTACCCGTTGGCCGCCTGCTCGCCCTCGACGACCTCGGCCTCGGTCACCCCGAGGTGGACGGCCAGCTCCGCCGTCGTCGGCGGGCGGCCCAGCTCCTGGCCGAGTACCTCCAGGGCCCTGGCCATCCGCAGACGCAGCTCCTGAAGCCTGCGGGGGACCTGGACCGCCCAGCTGGTGTCGCGGAAGAACCGCTTCATCTCACCCGTGATCGTGGGCAGCGCGAAGGAGGAGAACTCCACTCCCCGCTCCACCTCGAAGCGGTCGATCGCCTTGATCAGTCCGATGGTGCCGACCTGGACGATGTCCTCCATCGGCTCAGCGCGGTTGCGGAACCGCCGCGCCGCGAACTTGACCAGGCTGAGGTTGAGCTCGACCAGCGTGTTCCGTACGTACGCGTGCTCGGGCGTGCCCTCGTCGAGCTCGGCCAGGCGCCGGAACATGGTCTCCGAGAGGGACTGGGCGTCGTCGGTGCTCAGGGCCTCGGGCCTGGCCACCTCGGGTATGCCGTCCAGCGCGCGGCTGCGGACCGTGGCCGCCGGTGCCACGGGCGGCGATTCCGTGCGGATGGTGTCTTCCCGGGTGGTGGGCATAGGGCTCCTTCGACGGGGCGGGGGCCTGCGCCGCCGGGTTGGCGGCGGGGTCCGTCGTCCGAGCGTCCTGACAACGTGATGCCCGTTTCACAGTAGTTTGATGCCGATTGCGGTTCATCCATCGTGGTCCGGGCACTCGCCCGGCATGAATCGCGGGCACGCCATCCCACACGTGACAGAGAGTCGCCGGTTCGGCCTCGAACGGGGACCCGGTGTGGTGGGCCGATGCCGCGATCTGACCCGTGAGGTCCTCGACGAGTGGCTCGGCCCGCGTGGCGCGGAGGGGCGCGCCGTCTTGGAGGACGTGCTGCTGCTGGTCTCCGAGGTGGTCACCAACGCGTGCCGGCACGGTGACGACCCGTACGAACTCCGCCTCGACCGCATCGACGGCAAGCTGTCGGTGCAGGTGAGCGACCACAGCCCCCTGCGGCCGCGCCCGCAGGGGAGGCACCGCCCGGCCCGGTCCTCGGGGCACGGCCTGTACCTGCTGCAGAGGCTTTCGTCGGCTTGGGGCTGGGTGCCGCGCGGAGCGGGGAAGACCGTGTGGTTCGAGATGCCGCTGGGCCGTCCGACCGGTCCCGCCCACTGACGGGCTGCGGCTGTCGCCGGTCGCCTCCGGGGCCACCCGGGTGGCCCCGGAGGCGACCGGCGACA
>NZ_JBHWUR010000091.1:0-30299 GCF_042737755.1 Streptomyces sp. NPDC059994 | reverse complement strand
ACCCGCCCCCAACCGGGGCTACCTCCTACTGGTTCTTTTTGTCGGGCGGTCCCGGCGGTTCCCCACCCCCCCGCACCCACCCCCACGGGCCCCCCCCCCCCCCCCCCGGGGGGGGGGCCCGCTCCCCTGCCTGCCGGTGCCGCCCAACGCACCGGCCTGCGGCTGCCTAGCCGGCGGCCGTCACCCCCCGGCCGGCAGCGCGTCGCGGAACCGCCGTCGGCCAGTTGGCCAGGCCCGCCGTCGCCCCGTACCAGGACACGGCGCCCGCGACCGCCGCCACCCAGCCGCCGGCCTTCGCGAGGCCGTCGTTGGTGGCGAAGTCGGCGATCGCGAGGAGCACCAGGGAGACGAACAGCAGGGCGTAGGAGCCCTGCCGGATGGGTCCGTAGCCCGCCGAGCCCGCCGCCAGGCTCAGCGCGAGGAGCCCGAACAGGAGCAGGAACAGGCCTGCCGCGTTGGTCGAGAACTTGGAGTCCGCGCCGCTCGCCCAGGTGAACCAGAAGGCGCCCAGGCCCGCGAACGCGGTACCCGTGAAGGCGTCCTGGTCACGGAACGCGACGATCCCGAGGACGAACAGGCCGATACCGCCGACATAGGTCGCGATCGACACGGCGTCCGCCACGGTGACGCCGTCGACGACCTTGGTGGTGCCGAGGCCGAAGGCGAGCAGGGTGAGTCCGAGTGCGAGGTGGCCGAGAGTGGAAGTGATGCTTCCCGCGGGGGCTTCGTGGTCCACGGCGGGCTCCCTTCATGTGCAGTTGTGCTGCAGTCGTGCTGCTTCCCAGCGACCCTTATGTACCCTTCACAAGGGCACAATCCACCCCCTACCGGAGGGTAGATTCGCCCTGGAACAAAGGAAGTTGACGGCGTCTCAGCAGGGACAACAAACGGACACGGACGGGTTACGGGATCCGGGTCACGGAATGACGACCACGGGGCGCTGGGCGCGCCGCGCCAGACGTCCGGCGACCGAGCCGAAGATCCGGCCGACGATGCCGTGCGTGGAGCCGACGACGATCGCGTCCGCCGCGTACTCGCGCCCGACTTCTTCAAGTTCGTGGCAGATGTCCCCACCGCGCTCGACCAGGATCCAGGAGACCTCGGCGAGATAGTCCGCGCAGGCGAGCTCCAGGCCGAGCACTTCCGTACGGTGATCCGGCACGTCCACGAAGACCGGCGGCTCACAGCCCGCCCACACGGTGGTGGGCAGCCGGTTGGCGACATGCACGATGATCAGACCGGAACCGGAGCGTCTGGCCATGCCGATGGCGTACGCGAGGGCGCGCTCGCTCGACGTGGAGCCGTCGAAACCGACCACCACTCCATGCCGGAAGGCGGGGTCACAGGACAGACGTGGCTCTTCTGCCGCCTGGAGGTCCGACGTCGGGTCGGCTACCTGCTTGCGGTCCGCGGGTTCGGGGAATTCTTGACCGGCCATGGGTGTCTCGGCGTTTGGATCCTCATGGGAGGGCGACAGTTGGCGGCGGAGCTGTGTCCGGGAATCATCTTCCCAAGCCCATACCCCCAAGGGTACGGCGACACTCCTCTCCTGCCCAGAGCCGCCGATGCTGCACGGCGTTCCCCGGAGCATGCACGAGCCCGCCCCGGATGGCAATGGCCGATGGCCGGTACAGAGGTCCCTTCTTCATCATTCTGTGCACGTTCGATCCACTTCGGTGACATCCCGGCTGTGCTCCGGCTGTGGCCCCACTGTGTACGCGCAGTGACCGGAACGCGTACCCGCCCGTTAGAGACGCAGCCGTTCCGACGCTGTTCCGACCCCCAGGGAGTCCATGCCCGTGCCCGCCCCGCCGTTCACCCAGGACGCCTCCCAGCCCACTCCGCCCGGCGGCTCCCCCCGGGCCGCGTACGCCCGCCGGGGGCCCGGCGCACCCGCGCACGCCGGACGGCCGCCGCGCGCCGAGGGGAGTGCGAACGGGGGCGCGCACCGCGTGCGGGCGCCCGCCGCAGTTGCCGGGGACCGTGCGGGCGACGTCGTGCGCTGGGCGGCGTTCAGCTGCGTCCTGGTGCCCGTGGTGCTCGTCGTCTACGGTTCCTCGTTCGCCGGGGCGGCCGGCTCGGCGCTCGGACTCGCGGCGGTCACCGCGGTCTGCCGGCTGCTGCTGCGGCAGTCCGAGCGGGCGGCCGCGCGGCCGGGGCCCGGCCGGCACCGGCGCAAGCGGGCAAACGGCGAAAGTTCGCCGTTGGACTGACGCGTTCGCACACACGGACCCGTATGTTTTCAGCCAACTTCCCCTCCCCCCTCTGCCCTGCCCGAAATGGCCTGCCAACCCCCTTGCCACCAGCGGAAAACGGGCAGGGGTGGCGGCTTTGGCCATACGGGTACGGGCCATGCATGCGACGCCCACTTCCCTACGGGCGCCCCGGATGAAACCCTTCGTGATCGAACGCTTCGCGCCAAGTTGCCAAGTCGACATAGCGCTGAGTACCGGACTTGTCACGCCGACGCCACAGAACGCAGTAGATTCGATCATGCGTATCGAAGGCTGGGGGACTCGTGCGAAACCAAGGGGAAAAGTGCAGGAGCGACAAGCCCGACAAGAACGGGGAGCCGCGAACACCGAGGGGGGCTTAGCAAAATGAGCCAGGACTCCGCTGCCGCATCACCGGAGGCCACAAGGAAGCTCGCCGGCCGTCGACGCCGGGAAGTCGTAGCCGTACTGCTGTTCAGTGGCGGCCCCATCTTCGAGAGCTCCATTCCGCTCTCCGTGTTCGGGATCGACAGGCAGGACGCGGGCGTACCCCGCTACCGCCTGCTGGTCTGTGCCGGAGAGGAGGGCCCCCTGCGGACCACAGGCGGGCTCGAACTGACCGCGCCCTATGGGCTGGAGGCCATCAACCGGGCCGGCACCGTGGTGGTGCCCGCCTGGCGGTCCATCACCTCGCCGCCACCGGCGGCCGCGCTCGACGCACTGCGCCGGGCGCACGAAGAAGGGGCCCGCATCGTGGGCCTCTGCACCGGGGCGTTCGTCCTCGCCGCCGCCGGGCTGCTCGACGGCCGCCCGGCGACCACGCACTGGATGTACGCGCCGACGCTCGCCAAGCGCTATCCGTCGGTCCATGTGGACCCGCGGGAGCTGTTCGTCGACGACGGGGACGTCCTCACGTCGGCGGGCACGGCGGCCGGAATCGATCTCTGTCTGCACATAGTGCGGACCGACCACGGCAGCGATGCCGCCGGAGCCCTCGCGCGCCGGCTCGTCGTCCCGCCGCGGCGCAGTGGCGGCCAGGAGCGCTATCTGGACAGGTCTTTACCCGAGGAGATCGGGTCCGACCCGCTGGCCGAGGTCGTGTCCTGGGCGCTGGAGCACCTCCACGAGCAGTTCGACGTGGAGACCCTCGCCGCTCGCGCGTACATGTCACGCCGTACGTTCGACCGGCGGTTCCGCTCGCTGACCGGATCGGCCCCGCTCCAGTGGCTGATCACCCAGCGGGTACTCCAGGCCCAGCGTCTCCTGGAGACGTCGGACTACTCGGTCGACGAGGTCGCGGGCCGCTGCGGCTTCCGCTCGCCGGTCGCGCTGCGCGGGCACTTCCGCCGCCAGCTCGGCTCGTCCCCGGCGTCCTACCGGGCGGCGTACCGGGCGCGCCGGCCGCAGGCGGAGCCGTCCGGAGGTCCGCCGACCCTGGAGACGGTGCCGCCGCAGTCCCTGCCGCAGTCCCGGCGCACGGCGGCGGCGAGCGCCATGGTCGGTCCGGCGGCGATCTCGCACGCGCCGCCGCCTGACCCGGGCAAGTCCGTCTCGGAGCTCTACGCCACCGGTTATATGCGTCCGAGTCTGCCGGGGCAGCGGAGCGGCCCCGTAGGCTGAGGCGCATGAACGACCGCATGGTGTGGATCGACTGCGAGATGACCGGGCTCTCGCTGGCGGACGACGCACTTATCGAGGTGGCCGCCCTGGTCACCGACTCGGAACTGAACGTGCTCGGTGAAGGGGTGGACATCGTGATCCGTCCCCCGGACGCCGCGCTGGAGACCATGCCGGAGGTGGTGCGCGACATGCACACCGCCTCCGGGCTCCTCGACGAGCTGGCCGGCGGCACCACGCTGGCCGACGCCGAGGCGCAGGTCCTGGCGTATGTCCGCGAGCATGTGAAGGAGCCGGGCAAGGCACCGCTGTGCGGAAACTCGGTCGGCACCGACCGCGGCTTCCTGTCGCGCGACATGCAGGCCCTGGAGGAGTACCTCCACTACCGGATCGTGGACGTCTCCTCGGTGAAGGAGCTCGCCCGCCGCTGGTACCCGAGGGCGTACTTCAACAGTCCGGACAAGAACGGCAACCACCGCGCGCTCGCGGACATCCGTGAATCCATCGCGGAGCTCCGCTACTACCGCGAGGCGATCTTCGTCGCCCAGCCGGGCCCGGACTCGGACACGGCGAAGTCGATCGCGGCCAAGCACGTCCTGCCTGCGGAATAACCCTTCGGGCGATCTCCGCGGGCGCCCCGGGAGGGGGCCGCGAAACATGTGCGCGAGCACCCTCCCGGACCCTGTACACTTTTTCTCGGCCGGTAGGAAAGCCCCCAGGGGCCTTCCAAGACCACAACAGTCCGGTCACGCATGGTGGGTATAGCTCAGCTGGTAGAGCACCTGGTTGTGGTCCAGGATGTCGCGGGTTCG
This sequence comes from Streptomyces sp. NPDC059994, assembly GCF_042737755.1. Taxonomy (NCBI): domain Bacteria; kingdom Bacillati; phylum Actinomycetota; class Actinomycetes; order Kitasatosporales; family Streptomycetaceae; genus Streptomyces; species Streptomyces sp. NPDC059994. The sequence continues at coordinate 25,657 of NZ_JBHWUR010000091.1, read as the reverse complement.
AGTCCCGTTACTCACCCTGATCGGGAAGGCCCGGTCCGCTTCGGCGGACCGGGCCTTCTTCGTCGTACGCGGTCGTACGCGCGGCGCGCGCCGGCGTCAGGTCGACGCCCGGACGATCAACTCCGTCGGAAGCACCAGCCGCGGGCGGGACGGCTCGCCCGCCGCGATCTGGGCCAGCAGCAGCTCCGTCATCGCCCGGCCCATCTCCTCGATCGGCTGGCGCACGCTGGTGAGCGGCGGCTCCATGTGGCGGGCGATCGCCGAGTCGTCGAAGCCGACCAGGGAGACGTCCTCGGGGACCCGGCGGCCGCGCTCGCGCAGCACCTGCCGGGCGCCGGACGCCATCACGTCCGAGGCCGCGAAGACCGCGTCCACCTCCGGGGCCCGGCCCAGCAGATCGGCCATCGCCCGGCGGCCGCCCTCCTCGGTGAAGTCCGCCGGGGATATCAGGTGCGCGGCGGCGGGCAGCCCGGCCTCGGCGAGGGCGGCCCGGTAGCCGTCGAGGCGGCGGCGCGCCCCGTACACGTCCAGGGGGCCGGTGATCGTGGCTATCGAACGGCGCCCGCGCGCCACCAGGTGGGCCACGGCCGCCCGCGCCCCCGCGAAGTTGTCCGAGTCCACCGAGGCCAGCGGCTCGTCCTCGGAGCGCGGGCCGCTGATCACCACCGGCATGTCCAGCTGCTCCAGGAGCTCGGGCAGCGGGTCGTCCGCGTGCACGCCCACCAGCAGGACGCCGTCGACCCGATGGCCCGTCAGATACTGGGCGAGCCGGCGGCGCTCCCGGTCGCTGCCCACCAGGGTCAGCAGAAGCTGCATCTCCGTCTCCGCGAGCGCCTGGCCGACGCCCCGGACGACCTCCGAGAAGTACGGCTCCGCGAAGAAGCGCGTCTCCGTCTCGGGGACGACCAGGGCGATCGCGTCCGTACGGTTGGCGGCCAGGGCGCGGGCCGCGCGGTTGGGGACGTAGCCGAGCTCGGCCACCGCCGCCTCCACGGCCGCCCGGGTACGGTCGCTGACCCGGGGCGAGCCGTTGATCACCCGCGACACCGTGCCCCGGCCGACCCCGGCCCGCGCCGCCACCTCTTCAAGGGTGGGCCGCCCGGCCCCGCGGCCCCGGACCGTGTGAGCTGCTCTCATGCCTGCCTCCCCGTCTCGCCGCACATCGCGGAACTCGGGTGAAAACTAACAGCCGGACCTCGGTTGCGGACTGTCTTTGCCCGCTCCCTTGACACCCTCCCGGACAGTCGCCACCCTTCAACACATCACGACTGGGAGCGCTCCCAACCCTAGGTATCCGTACACCTTCCGCACCATCCCCCACTGCACGACTGACCGTCAATCGCTCTGCACGGCAAGCCAGTTGGAGGATCACCATGCGTATGCGTACAAGAACAAGTGCGACCCGGCGGGTCGCGCCCGGGCGGATCGCGGCCCTGGCCGTCGTCGCCGCGCTCGGCGCCGGGCTGCTCGCGGGCTGCGCCGACGACGGCGACAGCAAGGACTCCGCCTCGTCCGGCTCGTCCTCCTCCGGCGGCAGCGGGGGCGGCGGAGCCAGGACGACACTCACGGTCGGCGTCTTCGGCGCCTTCGGCCTCAAGGAGGCCGGGCTCTACGACGCGTATATGAAGCTCCACCCCGACATCGAGATCAAGCAGACGTCGATCGAGCGGAACGAGAACTACTACCCGCAGCTGCTCACCCACCTCGGCTCCGGCAGCGGGCTCGCCGATATCCAGGCCGTCGAGGTCAACAACATCGCCGAAGTCACCGCCACCCAGGCGGGCCGGCTGGAGGACCTCGGCAAGGTGCGGGGTGTCGACAAGGACGCCTTCCTGCCCTGGAAGTGGGGGCAGGCCACCACCAAGGACGGCAAGACCGTCGGCCTCGGTACCGACATAGGGCCGCAGGGCATCTGCTACCGCAAGGACCTGTTCGCCGCCGCCGGGCTGCCCACCGACCGGGAGGCCGTGGGGAAGCTGTGGGCGGGCGACTGGCAGAAGTACCTGGCGGCCGGTGAGCGCTTCAAGGCGAAGGCGCCCAAGGGGGCGGCGTTCGTGGACTCCGCCTCCGGGGTCATGGCCGCCATCACCGGCAGCAGCGCCACCCGCTACTACGACGGTGACGGCAAGGTCGTCTACAAGTCGAACCCGGCCGTGAAGGACGCCTGGGACACGGCGGCCTCGTTCGCCACCCACGGGCTGACCGCCAAGCTGCAGCAGTTCCAGCCCAGTTGGGACCAGGGGTTCGCCAACGGAACCTTCGCCACCGTGTCCTGCCCCGCCTGGATGCTCGGCTACATCCAGGACAAGGCGGGCGAGGCCGGGAAGGGCAAGTGGGACGTGGCGGCCGCGCCCAAGCCGTCCAACTGGGGCGGCTCGTTCCTCGTCGTCCCGTCGGCGGGCAAGCACCGCGCCCAGGCCGCCGAGCTCGCGGCCTGGCTCACCGCCCCGGCCCAGCAGGCGACGCTCTTCGAGAAGCGCGGCAGCTTCCCGAGCGCCCGGGCCGCGTACGCCCTGCCCGCCGTCTCCGGCGCCCAGCACGCCTACTTCGGCGGCGCACCCATCGGGCAGATCTTCGCCAAGGCCGCCGAGGGCACACCGGTGCAGATCCTCGGGCCGAAGGACCTGATCATCGCGCAGAACCTCGCCGACGTCGGCATGCTCCAGGTCGACCAGAAGGGCCGCTCCCCCCAGTCGGGCTGGGAGGCCGCGGTGAAGGCCATCGACAACGCGCTGGACCAGTGACGGTGACCAGCGACACGGGGGCGGTCGGCGCTCCCGTCGCCGCCCCCGCCGACGCCGTCGAGGCGCGGCGGCGGGCGCGGCGCAGCCGGCGCTACCGGCGCGATGTGCGCTGGAGTCCGTACGCCTTCGTCGCGCCCTTCTTCCTCTTCTTCGCCGCGTTCGGGCTCTTCCCGCTCCTCTATACGGGCTGGGCCTCGCTGCACCAGGTCGAGCTGACCGCGCCGAACGAGATGCACTGGGTCGGGCTGCGCAACTTCTCCCGACTGCTGTCGGACGAGTTCTTCTGGAACGCGCTGCGCAACACGTTCACCATCGGCATCATCTCCACCGTCCCCCAGCTTCTGATGGCGCTCGGCGTGGCCCATCTGCTCCACTTCAAGCTGCGCGGCTCGATGTTCTTCCGGGTCGCCGTCCTCACCCCGTACGCCACCAGCGTGGCCGCCGCGACCCTGGTCTTCGTGCTCCTCTTCGGGCGCGACTACGGCATGGTCAACTGGGCGCTCGGACAGCTCGGCGTGGGCCCGGTCGACTGGCAGAACGGCACCTGGACCTCGCAGTTCGCCGTATCCACGATCGTGGTGTGGCGCTGGACCGGCTACAACGCGCTGATCTATCTGGCCGCGATGCAGGCCATCGCGCCCGATCTGTACGAGTCCGCCGCGCTCGACGGGGCCTCGCGCTGGCAGCAGTTCCGGCACGTCACCGTGCCCTCGCTGCGGCCGACGATCCTGTTCACCTGCGTCGTGTCGACGATCGGCGCGACCCAGCTGTTCGGCGAGCCGCTGCTGTTCAACGGCGGCGCGGGCGCCACGGGCGGCTCCGACCACCAGTTCCAGACGCTCGGCCTTTATCTGTACGAGCAGGGCTGGGTGAACCTCCACCTCGGCCGGGCCTCCGCGATCGCCTGGACGATGTTCCTGATCCTGCTGCTGATCGGCGCGGCGAACTGGCTCATCTCGCGCGCCCTGCGCAAGGAGACGACGTGAACGCCAAGACCGCGGCCCCCGCCGCCCCCCGCTCCGTCCACCGCGCCGGGCGTCAACTGCACGGCGGACGCCTCACGTACGCGATCCTGATCCTTTTCACCGCGGGCTCGCTCTTCCCGCTGGTGTGGACGGCGATCGCCGCCTCCCGCACCAACGAGCGCCTCGCCCAGACTCCCCCACCCTTCTGGTTCGGCGGCAACCTCTTCAAGAACCTGAAGATCGCCTGGACCGACGCCAACATGGGCACGGCCCTGCTCAACACCACGATCGTGGCGGGCTCGATCGCGCTCGGCACGGTCTTCTTCTCCACGCTCGCCGGATTCGCCTTCGCCAAGCTGCGGTTCCGCTTCAAGAACGTGCTGCTCCTGCTGGTGATCGGCACGATGATGATCCCGCCGCAGCTCAGTGTCGTCCCCCTTTACATGATGGTGGCCGAGCTGTCCTGGACCGATCAGCTCCAGGCGGTGATCCTGCCGACCCTGGTGAGCGCCTTCGGGGTGTTCTTCATGCGGCAGTTCCTCGTCGAGGCGCTGCCCACCGAGCTGATCGAGGCCGCCCGGGTCGACGGCGCGAGCAGCTGGCGGGTGGTGTGGCACGTGGTCTTCCCGGCCGCCCGGCCCGCGATGGCCGTCCTGGGCATGCTGACGTTCGTGATGGCCTGGAACGACTTCTTCTGGCCGATCATCGCCCTGACCCAGAACGGCAGCCCCACGGTCCAGGTGGCGCTCACCGGGCTCGGCCGCGGCTACATCCCCGACCAGTCGGTCATCATGGCCGGCGCCCTCCTCGGCACCCTGCCCCTCCTCCTCGCGTTCGTGCTGTTCGGGCGGCAGATCGTGGGCGGGATCATGCAGGGCGCGGTGAAGGGCTGACCGGGTGCCTCACATCAACCTCCGTCCGCACGACCACGATGGGAGTGCTTCCATGTCCGACTCCACGCCTGACTCCTTGCCCGCGCCCGACTCCTTGCCCGCGCCCGACCCCGCGCCCGACTCCGTCCCTGTGTCCGCGCCCGCGCCCGCGCCCGCGGACTTTCCGCCCGACTTCCTCTGGGGCGCCGCCACCTCCGCGTACCAGATCGAGGGCGCGGTCGCCGAGGGCGGCCGTACGCCGTCCATCTGGGACACCTTCTGCCGTACGCCGGGGAAGGTGTCCGGCGGGGACACCGGGGACGTCACCGTCGACCACTACCACCGCTGGCGGGACGACATCCGGCTGATGGCGGACCTGAACCTCGACACGTACCGCTTCTCGGTGTCCTGGTCGCGGGTGCAGCCGACCGGGCGCGGTCCCGCCGTCCAGCGCGGGCTCGACTTCTACCGCGCGCTGGTGGACGGGCTCCTGGAGCAGGGCATCCGGCCCTCCCTCACGCTCTACCACTGGGACCTGCCACAGGAGTTGGAGTCCGCGGGCGGCTGGCCCGAGCGGGACACCGCCCACCGGTTCGCGGACTACGCGGGGCTTGTCGCCGAGGCCCTCGGCGACCGGGTGGATATGTGGACCACCCTCAACGAGCCCTGGTGCAGCGCCTTTCTCGGGTACGGCTCGGGCGTCCACGCACCCGGCCGCACCGATCCGGTGGCCGCGCTGCGGGCCGCGCACCACCTCAGCCTGGGCCACGGGCTCGCCGCCCGGGCCCTGCGCGCCACGCTGCCGAAGGCCGCCAGGCTGGCGATCAGCCTCAACCCGAGCGCGGTCAGGGCACGCACCCAGTCGCCCGCCGACCTGGACGCGTGCCGGCGCATCGACGCGCTCGCCAACCGGGTGTTCACGGGACCGATGTTCAAGGGCGCGTACGACGACGATCTGCTGCGGGACACCGCGCGGCTCACCGACTGGTCGTTCGTCCACGACGGCGATCTCGGCCTCATCAAGCACCCCCTCGATCTGCTGGGCATCAACTACTACACACCCTCAGTTGTATCGGCCGCCACTGACAATCGCCCCGGCGACGGCCCTGAGCTGCGCGAACCCCGGCCCGACGGCCACGGCGAGAGCGCGCACTCACCGTGGCCCGGCGCCGGTTCCGTCCAGTTCCACCAGCCGCCGGGCGAGCTGACGGCGATGGACTGGTCGATCGACCCGACCGGTCTCTACGACCTGCTGATGCGCTACACCCGGGAGGCGCCGGGCGTACCGCTGATGATCACGGAGAACGGGGCCGCGTACGACGACAAGCCCGCCCCGGACGGCTCGGTGCACGACCCGGACCGCATCCGCTATCTGCACGGCCACCTCGCGGCGGTGCGGCGGGCGATGCGGGACGGGGCGGACGTACGGGGGTACTTCCTGTGGTCGCTGCTCGACAACTTCGAGTGGGCGTACGGCTACGGCAAGCGGTTCGGGGCGGTGTACGTCGACTACGAGACGCAGACCCGCACACCCAAGTCCAGCGCCCGCTGGTACGGGGAGCTGGCGCGGACGGGAGTGCTGCCGGAGTTGCCTCGGGAGCCGTAGGGCTCCCGAGGGCGGGCTGGGCCCCTGAACCTCACGCCGGCGCCCTCGGCGCCCGCGCTGGGTCTGCTCGTGCTCGTCCGGGCCCTCGTACCCGTACCGGTACGCAAGAGGCGCGCGTCCCGGCCGGGTGGGGGAGGAACCGGCGGGACGCGCGCGGGGGTTGGGCCGAGCGGAGCCGGGCCGGGCTACTTGAAGGCGGCGAAGGCCTTCGTGAAGGCCAGCGGCTCCTGGACGATCGAGGAGCAGGTCGGGTCGGCGGAGTTCTTCGCGCCGCCCGCGCACTGCTTGTCCCGGGCGCCGGACCACATGGCGAGCCGGCCCAGGCCCTTGGACTTGGCGAAGTCCACCAGCTGGGTGGCGTCGTCGACCTTGAACGTCTCGGTGTTGACGTCGTTGACGCCGATCATCGGGGTGACGGCCACGGCCTTCCAGGCGGCGTCGTCGGAGAGCCCGAGGACGCCCTTGATCTGGGCCTGGGTGGCGGTCGCGGCCTGGATGGCGTACGCGCCCATGTCGCCGCTGTACGCCGGGCCGTAGTCCATCGCCATGATGTTGACGGCCGAGACGGCGACGCCGTTCTTCTTGGCGTCGGCGACGAGGTCGACTCCGGGCTGGGTGAGGCCCTCCGGCATCACCGGCAGCGTGAACGCCACGTCGAGGCCCGGGTGGGACTTCTGGAGCTGCGCGATGGCCTGCGCGCGGCGGGTGTTGGCGGCGGTGTCCGGCAGGGCCGCGCCCTCGATGTCGAAGTCGACCTTGGTGAGCTTGTACGCGTCGATGACCTTGCCGTACGCGGCCGCGAGCTCGGCGGTGCTCTTGCAGACGAGGCCGAGTTCGGAGCCGGACGCGCCGCCGAACGAGACGCGTACGTCGCCGCCCTTGGCGCGCAGGGCGCCTATCTGCGCGGCGACGGCGTCGCTGTTCAGATCGCTGACACCGCCCCAGAGCGGGTTGCAGCCGCCGCCGGAGGTGATGAAGGCGAGGTGGAACTCCTTCACGCCGGTCTTGGTGGCGGTGTCGACGAGGTCGTACGCGGGGTAGAGCGAGGTGTCGATGTACGGGGCGAAGCGGGTGGTGGTGCCGGTGGTGGGGGGCTGGGGGGTGGTGGTCTGGCTCTTGGTCGGGGTGGGCTGGGAGGTGGGGGTCGCCGTGGCGGTCGGGGTCGGCTTGCTCGTGGGGGTCGGCGCGGTGGTGGGGCGGCCGCTCGGGGCGGGGGTCGCGCCGGTGTCGGCCGAGCACTTCTCCTGGTTGATGAGACAGCCGGTGGGGTCGCCGGCGGTGCCGGTGGAGTTGGTGACGAAGCCGACGGTGACGGACGCGCCGGGGGCGAGTCCGTTCTTGTCCCAGGCGGCGGGCTTCACGGTGACGTGCTGACCCTTGACGGTCTGCTCGCCGTTCCAGAGGGAGGACAGCTTCGTCCCGGCCGGGAGGTCGAACTCCAGGGTCCAGTCGGCGAGGGCCTTGCCGGTGTCGTTGGTGACGACGTACTGGCCGGTGTAGCCGTCGCCCCAGCTGCTGGTCTTGGTGTACGCGGCGCCGACGGAGGCGGCCTGGGCGGTGCCGGTGAGCGCGAGGGCCGCGCCGCCGATGACGGCCGCGGCGACCACGGCGCCGATCGCCTTCGTCTTGCCGCTCGCTCGGCGGCGGTGAGTGCGGGTCATTTTGTGCGCCTGCCTTTGGGGGTTGGGGGTGGGGGTGGTGCGGGTGGTGCGGGTGGGGGTGCGGGCAGCACGCTAGCTCTTGGGAAACGGGCAAATGGGGTGTGGCAGGCGGGGGTTGGATCTCTTAGGGTCCGCTTAAGGGGGGCATGCGGCGCGGTTAATTTCGGGCGGGGAAGCCCCCTCCCCACCCCTTCCCTGAACCCTCCGGGGGTGGGTGGGGGTGGAGGCTCGTTTCCCGGGGGCTGCGCCCCCGGACCCCTGGTGTGGCCTGGGCCCCTGCATCCGGTTTCGGGGCGGCGCCCCAAGGCCCCGTGTTCGTCTGCGGGTTCGATGGGGGCTGGCCGCGCCCACGCGGCGGAGCCGCACAATGTCACAGACCCGCGCCCCTGACGCACCTCCAGCCCCTCCGGCGTTTGAGGAGCGGGGCCCGGGGGCGCAGCCCCGAAACGCGGGCCGGGAGCGAAGCTCCCGCCCCTTCAGGGGCGCGGGGAACTGCGCGACCAGCCACCGCCGACTTGTAGACGAACGGGGCCCGGGGGCGCAGCCCCGAAACGCGGGGCAGGGAGCGAAGCTCCCGCCCCTTCAGGGGCGCGGGGAACTGCGCGACCGGCCACAGACGGCCCGCAGACGAACGGGGTCCGGGGCGGAGCCCCGAAGCGGGGGCGGGGGGCGCAGCCCCAGCGGGATACCGGGGGCGAAGCCACGGTGAGCGGGGTGCGGGGGCCGCAGGCCCCGTGAGCAGGGTTGCGCGGGGGCGAAGCTCCCGTGAGCGGTGCAGGGGGAGCGAAGCTCCCGCAAGTGGGTGCAGGGGGAGCGAAGCTCCCGCAAGTGGGTGCAGGGGCGCAGCCCCGCCCGGGGTCCGGGGGCTTCGCCCCGGGAAACGGGCCTCCACCCCCACCCACCCCCGGAGGGTTTAGGGGAACGGGCGGGGCGGGGGCTCCCTCACGCCGGGGACGGGCGGCGTGGCCGCCGCCGCGCGCGGATTCGGGACGTCGGCGCAGGCCCGACGCCGAGGCCGATCCAGACGCGGATCTCCGTGCCGCCCAGCACCGACCGCCCCAGCCGCACGTCACCCCCCGTCGACTCGGCCATCCGCCGCACGATGTCCAGGCCCAGACCCGTCGAGCCCCCGCCGCTGGACCCGCGGGCCAGGGCCGCCCGGGGGTCCGCGATCCCGGAACCCGCGTCCGAGACTAGGACGATCACCGCGTCCTCCCCGTTGTGGACGTCCACCGAGAACGCCGTCCCCTCCGGCGTGTGCCGGAACACGTTGCCGAGCATCGCGTCGAGCGCGGCGGCCAGTTCGGGCCGGGCGACCGGGATGCGGACCGGGCGGTCGACGCCCGCGAGCCGTACCTCCCGGCCCTCGTCCTCCGCCAGGGCCGACCAGAACGCCATCCGGTCCCGGATGACCTCCGACGCGTCGCACCCGGCGCCCGCCCCGGCGGGCTGGGTCTGCGGCTTGGCCTCCCGCGCCGTACGGATGATCGTGTCGACCTCGCGCTCCAACTGCTCGACGGCCGCCCGCGTCTGCTCGGCGGCCGGGCCCTCCCCCAGGGAGGCGGCGTTGAGGCGCAGCACCGTCAATGGCGTGCGCAGCCGGTGCGACAAATCCGCCGCCAATTCCCGCTCGTTCGCGAGGAGTTGGACCACCTGGTCCGCCATCGAGTTGAACGCCACCGCCGCCGAACGCAGTTCCGCAGGCCCCTCCTCCGGCACTCGCGCCCCCAGCTTCCCCTCGCCCAGGTCGTGCGCCGCCCCAGCGAGCCGCTGTGCGGGGCGGACCATGCGTACGCCCAGGCGGTCCGCCACCGCGACCGAGCCGATGACGAGCGCGATGCCCACGCCCGCGAGGACCAGCCACGCCGTGGCCACGCCGTTGGTGACCTCGGCCTCGGGCACGTACACCTCGACGATCGCGATCTCGCCCGAGCTCAGCGCGGTCGGCTGGAGCAGGGTGGAGCCGCCGGGGACACCGGAGATGTACGCGCGGACCACCTTCCGCGTCGCCTCCAGGTCCTTCTGCGGCGCCCGCCGCCGGCCGATGTCGACGGGCGCGCTGTCCGCGGCGCCCGGAACCGCCGGGATGTGCACGGCCATCCGGCCCGCCGCGCCCGCCTGGGTGGAGGCGACGGCCCGTTCGAGCGCGTCGCGGTCGGCGGTGATCGACAGGGTCGGGCCTATCGCGGCGGCCTGGCGTTCGGCGTTGGAGAAGGCGCGGTCGCGCGCCATCTCCTTGATGACCAGGCCCAGCGGTACGGCGAAGGCGAGCACCACCATCAAGGTGACGGCGACCGCGACCTTCACCAGCGCCCACCTCATCGGCCGGGCTCCGCCCGTGGTGGCTCCAGCTTCACACCCACCCCGCGCAGGGTGTGCAGATAGCGGGGCTGCGCGGCCGTCTCGCCCAACTTCCGGCGCAGCCAGGACAGATGGACGTCGATGGTCTGGTCGTCGCCGTACGACTGCTGCCACACCTCGGCCAGCAGCTCCTTGCGCGGGACGACCACACCGGGGCGCCCGGCGAGGAACGCCAGCAGGTCGAACTCGCGGCGGGTGAGGTCCAGCTGCAGGCCGTCCAGTTCGGCCTGGCGGCGCAGCGGGTCGATGGAGAGGCCGCCGACCCGGATCAGCGTCGGCGGCGGCTCGGCCCCGGCGGCCCGCGCCCGGCGCAGCACGGCCGTCATCCGGGCGGACAGGTGCTCCACCGAGAACGGCTTGACCAGGTAGTCGTCCGCGCCGTCGTTGAGCAGCCGGACGATCTCCGTCTCGTCGTCCCGCGCGGTCGCGATGATCACCGGTACGTCGGTGATGCCCCGGAGCATCTTCAGCGCCTCGGCCCCGTCGAGATCGGGCAGTCCGAGGTCGAGAACGACCACGTCGAACCGGAAATGGGCCACCTCGCGCAGCGCCTCAAGTGCCGTGCCGACGCTCCGTACGGTGTGGGAGGCCTCGGTGAGGTGGCGGATGAGGGCGGAGCGAACGAACTGGTCGTCCTCGACCACGAGCACACTTGCCATGGGCGGCACCGTACGCCATCCGGAGGACACCGGTCCCGGTCGGGACGGGAGCGGGCGGGCGCGGGTGAGAGGGGACACGCATGGGGCGCGTGGTGCAGTATGGCCCCCGATATGACCCCCATGCACCGAGGAATCGTCCACGTCTGCGCCTGGTCGCTCGCCACCGGGGCAGCGGTCACGCTCTCCTGGTGGGGCGTGCATACGGTGATGGCCGGGACTGCGTACGACCCTCCGCGCGCGGTCCCGCTCACCGGCGACGGGCACACCACCCAGGGCGCGGTACGGCCGCTGGCCTCCTCCACGCAGCGGCCGAGGGACTCGCCTTCGCCGTCAGGACCGGGCAGCCCCTCCACCACGCCCTCGAAGCCGGGGGACGGTAAGCCGTCCGGGAGCCGCTCCCCCGCCGGGCCGTCCAAGTCGCCCCCTTCCTACCGCTCTTCGGGGAACGTGAAGGGCTACAACGTCGCGGGCGGCCGTGTCGTCTTCGACATCGGCAGCGCCTCGGCGGAGCTGGTGACGGCGACGCCGGACACGGGCTGGCGGATGCAGGTGTGGAAGCAGCCGACCTGGATCCGGGTCACCTTCAGCAAGGGCACGCGCGAGGTCTCGGTCTTCTGCACCTGGTACAACCACGCCCCGACCGTGGAACTCGACGACCGCGGCTGACGGCGGGCACCTGCCGAAACGGTCCTGCGGAAACGGTCCTGCGGAACGGCCTGCGGAAACGGTCCTATCGGAACGCCGACGGCGGCGGTACGGGCGACGGCTTGGCGGTCGCGTCCGTCACCGGGGCCGCCCCGCCCGTGAAGTCGGCCAGCGCACGGCCGTGTTCGACGCGCCCCGGGTGCGGGTCGCCCGCGATGCGGCGGGTGAACTCGGCCACGGGCAACGGCACGTCCGAGGCGAGCAGTACCGCGTTGCCGAACCGCTTGCCGCGCAGCACGGTCGGGTCGGCGGCGAGCGCCAGCTCGGGGAAGAGCTGGGCGGCGGTGGCTATCTGGCCGCGCAGATGCGCCAGCGGCGGCCCGTCGGCGAGGTTGGCCGCGTAGATCCCGCCGGGCCGCAGCACCCGGCGCACCTCGCCCAGGAACTCTGCGCTGGTCAGATGGGCGGGGGTGCGGGCGCCGCTGAAGACGTCGGCGACGATCAGGTCGGCCCAGCCGTCCGGGAGCTTGGCGAGCCCTTCGCGGGCGTCCAGCGAGCGCACCCGTATCCGGGCCTGCGGATCGAGCGGCAGCTCCCGGCGCACGAGCCCCACCAGCGCCGCGTCGACCTCGACGACCTGCTGGGTGGAGCGGGGGCGGGTGGCCGCCGTGTAGCGGGCGAGGGTGAAGGCGCCGCCGCCCAGGTGCAGCACCTGGAGGGGGCGGCCCGGCTCGGCGGCGAGGTCGATGACGTGGCCGAGGCGGCGCTGGTACTCGAAGGTGAGCCGTTCCGGCGCGTCCAGGTCGACGTGGGACTGGGGGGCGCCGTCCAGGAGCAGGGTCCAGCCGCGTGGCCGGTCCCGGTCCGGGATCAGCTCGGCGAGGCCGCCGTCGACCGGCTCCACGAGGGCCTCCGGGGCGGCCGGGCGACCGCGCCGCCCGCCCGGCGCGGCCTTCGGCCCGCCCTTCGCCCCGTTCTTCGTCCCGCTTCGTGCCGCCATCCGACCATTATCTGCCGCCGGCCTCGGTGATGCCGTCCGCGGCCTCGATCAGCCGGGCCGCCTCGCCGAGCGCGACGCGCAGCACGGCGGGGTCGGTGACCGTCACCGCGTCCGGCGGCAGCAGCCAGCCGCCGCCGGAGACCGGCGGCTCGGCGGGCAGCCCCGGGATGCGCAGGCCCCGCCCGCTGGTCTCGGTGCAGGCGCTGCCCGGCATGTCCCAGGCGGCCGCGGTGCCGGGCGGCACCAGGAAGCCGAGGGTGTCGCAGGCGCCGTCGTGCACCACCGGGCCCACGGCCGCCGGGGCGACGGCGCGGCGGAGGATGTCCACCGCTTCCAGGCCCTGGCGCGCGGGCACGGTGACGAGGTCGCAGGGCTCCTCGCCGCCCGGCGGTCCGCTGACGTCCAGGGTGGGCCGGTGCCGCGCGGTCGTCGTGGTCGTCCCGGTGCCATTGATGTCCATGCCGGCCTCCAACAAGGCAACCCCCACGTGGTTTTTGCGGGTTGGCGGTATCCGCATGGTTCAACGCGGATCCGCGTCAACGGCTACGGCGATATGCCGCCGCAAAGGATGGCAGTTCATAGCAGATCGCAGGTGAGATATCCCTTTTGTAGCCAAATTTCGTTTATGTGAGCCGATGTTGCCGGTACGTTCTTGCTCCGCACCACCCCGCCAAAGAGAGCTGTTGAGCCATGGCGACGTCAACGGATCCCAGTCCCGGCGCGAACTCCGCCCCACGGGCCCCCGAACGGGGTCCCGCCAAGGGCCCCAACACCGCGTTCCGGGAGCTTCGGGGGCAGCGCTCGCCGGGTGAGTTCGCGGCGGCGGTGCGCAGGGCGGCGCGCGAGATCGGCGAGCAGGTGGCCTGCGACGCGCGGTACGTCGGACGCGTGGAGGCCGGCGAGATCCGCTGCCCCAACTACGCGTACGAGCGCGTGTTCCGCCATATGTTCCCGGGTTTGACGATGGCGGAGATGGGGTTCTCGGCTCGTGAGGCGGTACGGGGCCGAGGGGCGCGTGCGGGGTGTGGTGCGACCCCGCCGTACGCAACGCATCCGAAACACGACGACGGCACCATCGACCACGTAGAAGAACGTAACGACGAGGAGAGCGACGTGCTGCGTCGCGCATTCATGACCGGCGGCTCCGCCACCCTGGCGGCCGTCTCCCTGGGGCTGCTCCCCGAGCACGCGGAGGCCGCGCCCCACGACCGCGTACGGCAGCCGGTACGGCGGGTCGGCGAGGCCGAGGTGGGCGCGGTCGAGGAGGCGGTGCGACGGATCCGGCTGCTCGACGACCGGCACGGCGCGAACGGGCTCTACCGCAGGGCCGCCCAGCCGCTGCGCACCGCGTACGCGCTGCTCGAAGCGGGCACCGCGCGCCGCTCCACGGCCGACCGGCTGCAGGCGGGCGCGGGGGAGCTCGCCATCTCGGTGGGCTGGCTCGCCCATGACTCGGGCCACTACGAGGAGGCCCGCTCGCACTACGCGGAGGCGCTCGCCACCGCACGGCTCGCGGGCGACCCGGCCCTTGAGGCGCACGCCTTCTGCAATATGTCGTTCCTGGCCAGGGACGCGGGTCGGCCGCGCGAGGCGCTGCGGGCCGCGCAGGCGGGCGGGCGCGCGGCGCGCCGGCTCGGCTCCCCCCGGCTGCTCGCGCTGCTGAGCCTGCGGGAGGCGGGCGGCTGGGCCGGGCTCGGTGACCGGGGGGCGTGCGAGCAGTCGCTCGCCCGGGCGCACGCGCTGTTCGGGCGCGGCCCGGCCGAACGGGACCCGGAGTGGATGACGTTCTTCGTGGAGGCCGAGCTGGAGATGCTGGAGGCGCAGTGCTGGTCGGCGCTGGGCGACTGGCCCCGCGCGGCCCGCCATGCCCGCCGCGCGGCCCGCCTCCAGGACCCGCACTTCGCCCGCAACCTGGCCCTCTACCGCGCCGAACTCGCCGACGACCTGGCCCGCGCGGGCGCCCCCACGGAGTCGGCGGCGGCCGGCCACCAGGTCCTCGACCTCCTCCCGGAAGTCCAGTCCACCCGGATCCAGGCCATGCTCGCCGACACGGCCCGCATCCTGGCCCCGCACGCCGCGTGCCCGGAGGTGGCGACGTTCCTGGAGAGAAGGGCGACGGTGTAGAGCGGAGCCCCCGGTGAAGGAGGCTTACGCCTCCAAGTGGCCCGTGTCGTTCCACCGCTCGATCGCCGGGTCCCCGTACGCCCACCCCAGTGCCGACAGCGACGTCGGGTCGAGCTTGATGCGGGCCGCGAAGCCGATCGGCTCGCCGAGCCAGCGCGCCGCGATCGACCGCAGGATGTGCCCGTGCGCGAAGACCAGCACGTCCCGTGAGGCCGACCGCGCCCATGCGACGACCTCGTCCGCCCGGTCCGACACCTCGGCCAGCGTCTCGCCGCCCTCGACCCCGTCGCGCCAGATGAACCAGTCGGGCCGACCCGCCTTGATCTCGGGCGGGGTGAGCCCCTCGTACGCCCCGTAGTCGAACTCCATCAGCGCGTCCCAGTCGGTCGCCCGCTCGCCGAACCCCGCCAGGTCGCACGTCTCACGCGCGCGCAGCAGCGGACTCGTGCGCACCTCGACGTCCACCAGCCCGTCCCACGGCGCCCGGTGCAGCCGCTCGCCGAGCAGCTTCGCGCCGCGGCGGCCCTCTTCGAGCAGCGGGATGTCGGTACGGCCGGTGTGCTTGCCGGCGAGCGACCACTCGGTCTGCCCGTGCCGGGCGAGCAGGATGCGCGGTTCGGCGGCTGGCATGTCAGGTCACTCCCTGGTGCGCGTGCAGAACGCCGAAAGTTCGGCGGAGGTTCATCTCCATCATCGCGCACCCTTGTGGCCCTCCCCCGCGTCCTCGGGGGTGGGTGCACGCGCGCACTCACGACCACCGTACGGTTGAACACCTGAACGGGGCCCGAAGAGGCCCTGAAGAAGAGATGGAGAGGGTCCGGAGATGCAGCACCCCGCGCCTCGGCCCCGCTGGTGGACCGAGCTGCCGCTCATCGCCATCGTCTATGCCGCCTATTCGGCGGGCCGGCTCCTGGTGAGCGGCAGCGAGTCGCAGGCCGTGGATCACGGCCTGGCGATCCTGCGCATGGAGAAGTACCTGCACATCAACGCCGAGCACCCGCTCAACCGGCTCTTCACCCGCACCCCGTCGCTGGGCATACCCGCGGACTTCGCCTACGCGTCGCTGCACTACCTGGTGACGCCCGCGATCCTGGTGTGGCTGTTCCGCCGCCGCCCGGTGCAGTACCGCGCCGCCCGCACCTGGCTGATGCTCTCCACCCTCATGGGCCTGATCGGCTTCTCGCTGCTGCCGACGTGCCCGCCGCGCCTGCTCGACGCCTCGCACGGGTTCGTCGACACGATGGCGCAGTACAGCTCGTACGGCTGGTGGGGCGGCGACGCCAGCGCGCCGCGCGGAATGGGCGGCATGACCAACCAGTACGCGGCGATGCCGAGCCTGCACGTGGGCTGGGCGCTGTGGTGCGGTGTGATGCTGTGGCGGTTCGGCGGCCGCCGCTGGACCCGCGCGCTGGGCGTCGCGTACCCGCTGACCATCACGTTCGTGGTGATGGGCACCGCCAACCACTATCTGCTCGACGCGGTCGCCGGGGCGGTGGTGATGGGCCTCGGACTGCTGCTCTCCCGGCCCGCGACGCGGCTCGCGGACGCGGTGCGCTCCCGCGTCGCACCCGGCTCGTTCGCAGCACCGGCCCCGATTGTCAGTGCCGGATGCAAGACTTCCACGGGTGAGCGAATCCCAGGGCAGCGCGCGTCCGAAGACTCCATCGCGGGAGCAGACGACAGCCATCCGTCAGCGGCTCGCTGAGCTGCGCGGACCCACCGCCGTGCCGCGCCCGCTGGACGCGCGGGCGCTGGCGGCCCTCGCCGCCAACCCGGGCTGCCGCCGGCGCGCGCTGCTCGACGGGGCGGGCGTCGACAAGGGCGCGCTCGCCGAGGCGCTGGGCTCCCCGTCGGCGGCGTTCGGCCAGTCCCAGTTCGCCATCGCCCGCGGCAACACGTTCGAGGCCCGGGTGAAGTCCGACGGCGGTACGGAACTGCTGCGCCTGCTGCACGAGCGCACCGGCGGCGAAGCGCCCGCGGACGCGGCCGTCCCGGACCTGGCCGCCGCCGGTCCCGAGGGCCGGGCCGCCCGGACCGCGCTCGCCCTGCGGGAGGCGACGGCGTCCGGCGGCTGGACGCTCCTGGACCATCCGATGCTGGCCCTGGAGGTGGCGGGCTCCCCCGCCTATCTGGAGCCGGACGCGGTGGTGGTCGCCCCCGACGGCCGCTGGACGGTCGTCGAGATCAAGTCCTTCCCGATGATCGACGCGGCCGCCGACCCGTCCAAGGTCGGCGCGGCGGCCCGCCAGGCGGCGGTGTACGTACTGGCACTTGAGCGGGTGGCGGAGCTGGTGCGCGGTCGCGAGGGAGCGGACCCGGACGCGACGGCCCCGGCCGTCTCGCACTCCGTACTGCTCGTCTGCCCCAAGGACTTCTCCAACCTGCCGACCTCCTCGCTCGTCGACGTGCGCAAACAGTTGTCGGTGACCCGGCGCCAACTGGCCCGGCTCACCCGGATCGAGGAGATCGCCGACGACCTGGCGCCGGGCGCCAGCTTCGCGCTGGACCGGCCGGCCCCCGAGCTGACCGACACGGTCGAGTCGGTCCCGGCGACGTACGCGCCGGAGTGCCTGGCCGCCTGTGAGCTGGCCTTCCACTGCCGCGACCGGGCCCGCGCCGTGGACGCGGTGACGGCCCTGGGCCGGGGTCTGCGGGCCGAGCTGGGCGGATTGACGAGCGTCGGCGCGGTCCTGGACGCCGCGCGCGGCCGCGCGGGCGACCCGTCCGACCCGGCGGTGGCGGCGCTGCGGAGAGCGGCCTCCCTGCGGGCCGAGGCGCTGGAAGGCGCGGGAACGGGAGGCGCCGGATGTCGCTGATCACCACCCTCGCCCGTCTTGAGGCCGTCGAGGCCGGGCGGGCCGCGCCGCTGGCCACCGTCCGCCACCGGCACCTGTCCGAGCGCCCGCTCGTCCTCGTACCGCTGACCACCTCCGGCGAGGCCGGGGCGCCGCTCGGGGCGCTCGTCGGGACCGACCGCGAGGCGCCCCGCCTCCTCGTCGTGCCGCAGCCGCGCGACCGCGAGCTGCGGTTCGCGTTCCTCGCCGAGCTGGCCGACGCCGTACTGCCGCACCTGGACGCGTACGCGGACGATGTGGAGGCCGCCGAGCGCAACGAGACCGACCCGGAGACCGGCAAGAAGGTCAAGGTCGAGGTCGAGCTGTGCGCCGACGCGCCGCAGATCGTCGTGCCGGGCCGGGCCGCGATCGACTTCGTACGGCTGCTCGGCCGGTCCATGCGCTTTCGCCGGACCGCCGAGCAGGACCCGGACACCCCGCACCCCGCGCCGCCGCGCGTCCCGCTGCTCGGCCGCTGGCTGACGCACTACGGGGAGCGCGCCCGCGTCCCCGGCTCCGCGCTGCTGCTCGCCGCCACCGATCTGCTGGGCAGGCACTGGGCGACCGGCCAGTCCAGCCTGGAGGACCAGCACCTGGGGGCGCTGCTCGCCTGGATCGACCCGCCCGAGGGCGCCACCGGCGCGGAGGCGGCGCTGCGGGCCGAACTCGCCCGCGACCGGGACGGACAGCTGCTGTGCCCGCCCGCGGGCCCCGCCACCGACCCGGCCTTCGACAACAAGCTGCTCGCCCCGGCGATCGACCGCTACGACCGGGCCCGCCAGGCGCTGTACGCGGCGCAGGACGGCGAGGCGGCCGACGCGCGCCTGGGCGAGCTGACCCGGGCCGAGCAGGAGATCCGCCGACTGGTCGCGGACCAGCTGCGGCCCACCTGGGAAGCGGTCTGGCAGGCGCTTGACCTGCTGCGGGAGCTGCCCGGGGCGCCGCGTGCGGCGGACCGCTGGACCCGCGACCGCTGGTCGTTCACCGCGCACCGCGACCGGGTGCGGGCCGGTGAGCCACCGCAGCCGCGCCGCGACGACGCGGTGACGGCGGCGGCCAAGCTCGCCTCGCGCGAGACCGCGCAAGCGCAGCTGGAGGCGCAGGAGGCGCTGGACGACCCGCTGGTGATGGCCGGCCGGCGGCTGGCCGGGGAGGCGTTCGCGGGCGAGGTCGTCGATGTGGCGATGGCCTGGTCGGAGTCGAAGCGGCCGAGCCCGCGCCCGCTGGTCACCGTCCGCACCGACGACGCGCCGCACCTGGCCGAGCGGGCGAAGGTGTTCCGCTCGCTGGACGGCAAGCCCCAGTCGGCGGAGTTCGTGGGGTACGAGGCGGACGGCGCGCTCGTGCTGCGGCTGCTCGACAAGATGGGCCGGAGCAAGGACCCGGCGCCCGGCTCGGTGCCGGAGAAGGGCGACCGGGTGTGCTGGACGCTCTTCGAGCACGACCAGCGCGGCGGCCCCAAGCTGCCCGACCCCGAGGCCACCCCGTGGACCCACGGCGGCCCGCCGGGCGCGGACGCGGAACACCCCGACCCCCTCACCCCGGAGGACCTGCTGTGACCCGTGCCGAGCGCGGCTTCGACCCGGGTGCGGCGGCGGCCGAGGCCACCGGGAAGATCCTTCACGACACGCTGCACGGGCAGGCCAGGGGCGTCGTCGTGGACTCGCCGCCGGGCGCCGGGAAGTCGACGCTCGTGGTCCGCGCCGCCCTCGAACTGGCCGCCGCGGGACGCCCGTTGATGGTGGTGGCGCAGACCAACGCCCAGGTCGACGACCTCGTCGTACGGCTGGCCGAGAAGGAGCCGGAGCTGCCGGTGGGCCGCCTGCACAGCAGCGACGCCGACCCGTACGACAAGGCCCTGGACGACCTCGCGAACGTACGCAAATCGTCGAAGGCCGGTGATCTGGCGGGCCTGGACGTGGTGCTTTCGACTGCCGCGAAGTGGGCGCACGTCAAGGACGTCGAGCCGTGGGCGCACGCGATCGTGGACGAGGCGTACCAGATGCGCTCGGACGCGCTCCTCGCCGTCGCCGGGCTCTTCGAGCGGGCGCTGTTCGTGGGCGACCCGGGCCAGCTGGACCCGTTCGCGATCGCGGACTCCGAGCAGTGGGCGGGGCTCTCCTACGACCCGTCGGCGAGCGCGGTGACGACGCTGCTCGCCCACAACCCCGGGCTGCCTCAGCACCGGCTGCCGGTCTCCTGGCGGCTGCCCGCGTCGGCGGCGCCGCTCGTCTCCGGCGCGTTCTACCCGTACTCACCGTTCCACAGCGGTACGGACCACGGCGACCGGCGGCTCTCCTTCGGCGTCCCGTCCGACGGCTCGGCGCCGGACCGGGCCCTGGACGAGGCGGCCGAGGCGGGCTGGGCCCTGCTCGAACTGCCGGCCCGGCACACCCCGCGCACCGACCCGGAGGCGGTACGGGCGGTGGCCCAGGTGGTCCGCAGGCTCCTGGACCGGGGCGGCGCGGCCACCAGCGAGCGCTCCGAGCACCCCGTCCCGCTCACCGCCTCCCGGATCGCGGTCGGCACGGCCCACCGCGACCAGGCGGCGGCGGTGCGGGCGGCGCTCGTGGAGCTGGGGGTGACGGGGGTCGCGGTGGACACGGCGAACCGGCTCCAGGGCCGCGAGTTCGACGTGACGGTGGTCCTGCACCCGCTGTCGGGGCGCCCGGACGCGACGGCGTTCCACCTGGAGACGGGCCGCCTGTGCGTCCTGGCCTCCCGGCACCGGCACGCCTGCATCGTGGTGTGCCGGGCGGGCGTGGCGGACCTGCTCGACGAGCACCCCTCGACCGAGCCGGTCCAGCTGGGCGTGACGGTGAAGTTCCCGGACGGCTGGGAGGCGAACCACGCCGTCCTCACACATCTGGCGGAGCACCGGGTGGTGTGGCGGCCGTGAGGGAAGACACGGACGACTGGCGCACACGCTCGCGCCGGACTCCACCCGCCCCTCGCCTCGCCGGACACGGGGGCGCGGCAGGGGGCGTGCGGGGTGGGGGAGGCCTACTTGCGGGGCGCGGGACAATGGAGGGTGGCCCGGGGCGAACTCCGGGCCGCTGAACTGCGGCAGGAGGAGACACCGATGGCGGAGCCCGAGCGGAAAGAGCAGCGGCTGAGGCCGGCGCCGTTGCTGTTCGAGCCGGCCGAGGCCGCCGCCGACCCGGAGCACTTCTTCGACCTGGAGTCGATCGAGGATCCCCGGGAGCTGCTGTCGCGCTCGACGGAGCTGGCGCTGGCGTTCCGCGCGGCGGCGGACCGGGCGGTGGAGTTCCAGGCGATGGCGGCGGCCCAGCTGGCCGACCCTCGCCGCTTCGACCGCCTCACGACGGCGGACATCGCGCAGCGGGCGCAGTGGACCGAGGACTACGCCAAGAAGATGGTGGAGTTCGGGCGGGATCTGCTGCGGGGCGCGGAACCGAAGTAGCCGGGAGGCGCAGGGGCCCCCCTTGAGGGCGGTCACCAGACCCCCGGCATATGCCGAAAGCCGCGCAAGATACTCCTCCCCGCCCCACCCTGTCCCGGTTTCCGGCAATCCGGCGGGACGGGACGCCGGGGGCCGCGAATCTGGTGCACATGAGCATCTTGCAGCGCGATGAGGCCCTGCTCCCCCGTGACGGGCTCGGGGACGTGACCCCCGGGGGCGCGGCCTGGCTGGCGTCGGCGGCGCCGTATCCGCGCAGCACCCTCGCGGTGTGGGAGGCCCGGCCGGGCGCCCCCGTCGTCCTCCCCTGCGGCTCGGCCTTCGACGTGGTCAGCGTGCCCGCCGTCTTCGGGCGCCGGATGCTCGACCGGCTGTGGGGCGAGGGGGCCGGCTCCGGGCCGGTCGCCCTCCACCGGGGCCGGATGCTGCTCTTCGCCACCGCCGGCACCGCCCACCGGCTGCCCGCGCTGCTCGACTGGGAGGAGTGGGCCGAGGTGCCGCCACTGCTGTGCCACGGCACCGGCGACGCGGTCACCGTGCCCGGCCTCGCACACCCCGAGCACCCCGGCGCCGCCCGCTGGCTGGTCGCCCCGGACGCCCGCCACCCCTGGCTTCCGGGCCCCGACGTACTGCTCTGGGCCTGCGTCCGGGCGGCCCGGGACACCACCCCCGCCGACCGGCGCTTATCGATTTTTCCTCCCGCCGATCAGGATGCTAAGGTCTACGACGTCAGCAGGCGCCGCTAGCTCAGTTGGTTAGAGCAGCTGACTCTTAATCAGCGGGTCCGGGGTTCGAGTCCCTGGCGGCGCACAGACGGAAAAGGCCCCTCGCGCAAGCGGGGGGCCTTTTCGTGTCCTGCCACAAACACCACGCCTACGGCGTGACCCGCACCGTCCACCCCCCCGACCGCGTCCGCCCCGTCGCCTCGATGCGGATGCCCTCCCCCGGCACGGTGAACGTCTCGCCGACGTTCAGCGGCGCGTCCGCCAGCGCCGGGTAGACCGAGTGCTCCCAGCAGGCTCCGGTGTCCGGGTGGGTGTCGAGGACCTCGACGGGGCCGGTCCCCGACGCCGTCTCGCTGCGGACCCGGTAGATCAGCAGCCCCGCCGCACAGGTCGTACGGTCGTTGCCCGCCGAGTCCCGTGCCTCGATCGCGACCGCGCTGTCCCCCGAGGTCCGAACGACCGCGAGCCGGACCCCGCCCGGGCCCACCCGCGCGGGTGACTCCGAGAGCGGGGCCAGGGTCAGCCGCGAGGACCCGTGCGGCGCCACGCACGCCACCTGGCGCCGGTCCAGCCAGCCCAGCTTCCACTTCTGCCAGCCGAACAGGTCCGGCGCCATCCCGAACTGGCTGCCCATCACGTCCCAGTCGCCGACGTACGTGTCCCAGTCGCCCTTGCCGTCCATCGGGCGGTGGTAGAGGTCCGGCAGGTCGAAGACGTGCCCGGTCTCGTGGGCCAGTACGTTGCGGTCCGGCGGGTGCTGCTCGAAGACCGTGACGACCCGTTTGAGGTCCGTCCCGTCGACCCGCAGCGGCTGGTCGAAGTTGACGACCTTCGTGGCGTCCGAGTCGACGCCCGGCGCGTCCGGGTCCGCGACCAGGTAGACGATGTCGTACGCGGAGAAGTCGACGGTCGGGTCGGCGGCCGTGACGGCGTCGCGCAGATACTCGGTGCGCCGGTCGGCGTCCCAGTCGCGCTGTACGCGGTAGGCGGTCGACGGCTTCGGCATCTTCACCCAGTTCGGCTGCGGATGGGCCTTGAGCCGGAACTTCCCGTACGAGGCACGGGTGAAGAAGTCGCTGGTGGCGGGAAAGTAGTCGGTGGCGAGGTCCTTGGGGGCGGCCACCGGCGACGAGTCCGGGAAGGAGAGGAAGACCATCACCGCGTTGAGCGTGCGCACCGGGCGCGGATAGGCGGTGTTCCAGGTGTCCACTCCGAGCGAGTGGTGTGCGGCGGTACGGGGCAGGGCGCAGGGGATCGCCGATTTGGCGGCGACGGCGGGGCCCGCCACAAGGGTGGTGGCGGCGACCGCCGTCAGGGAGGTGAGCGCGGCGGCGGCACTGCGCAGCCGGGCACGCTCCACTCCCCCGGGTGTCAGCTGACGCTCCACGTCGACCTCCGGGTACGGAATGCGGGACACCTCACCCACCTTGTGGTGATTTGTGTGATTACGCCCTGTTCCGCTGCCCCAGGTGGGTGAGGGGCCCGACACGTGCCCGACACCCCGACGCCTTACAGAAAGTCACAATTGGTCACACGCGGATCGCCCCTGGCCAGGCGTGTGCAGAAACGATCGGCCTTGACTCCCCGGTGCACATGATCACGGTCGGGGAGCTGGATAGCCCGTTGCGCCTGCCTCTATGATCGGCACACTTTCCTGCGTGGATTCAGCCCCGGGCGGCTGTCCTCCACCCGGCCGACGGCCCCGACCACATCTCTGTACGACTCGAATGCACAGCGGGAGCGAGCGGTGAGCGGAACCCCCGAAGGACCGGGAGCAGCCCCCGGGACCATGCGGCCGACGGTCACAGAGCGTCATCAGGAGGGGCCCGCACGGCCCGTCGGCCCACCGCCCGAACGTCACGCGGTCGGGCGCATCGCAGCCGAGCCGCGCGACTACCGCGCGGCGTTCGAGGCGGCCCATCTGGCGATGGCCGTCGTCGACCGGGACGGCACGGTGACCGCCGCCAACACCGCACTGGCCGAGCTGCTCGGCTCCGAGCCCGCCGCGCTGTGCGGCCAGGCCGCCGCCGACCTCGTCGACCTCGCCGCCGACGCCCGTACCTGGCACATCTACCAGGAGGTACTGCGCGGCAGCCGCTCCCGCTTCCGCTGCACCCGGCGCCTCAAGCACCCCGACGGGCACTCCCTCTGGGCCGAGGTCACCGTCTCGCCGGTGCGCGACAGCACCGGCGCGCTGCTCTCGATCACCGACATCAGCGACCGCCGCGAGCTCCAGGCGCGGCTGCGCCACCTCCAGATGCACGACCCGGTGACCCGGCTGCCCAACCGCACGCTGTTCTTCGAGCGGCTCGCGGGCGCCATGGAGGCCTCCACGTACGGGCGCGGCGGCACCGGCCGGATCGGGATCTGCTACCTCGACCTCGACGGCTTCAAGGCCGTCAACGACACCCTCGGCCACCGCATCGGCGACCGGCTCCTGTCGGCGGTCGCGGCCCGCCTCACCCACTGCGCCGACCAGTGCGGCTACGCCCGCAGCGGTGGGCACCTGGTGGCGCGCCTGGGCGGCGACGAGTTCGCGGTCCTGGTCGAGGACTCGACGGGGACCGAGCAACTGGCGGACCTGGCGAAGTCCGTACTGGCCGTGCTCCAGCAGCCGTTCGACCTGGCCGGGCAGCGGCTGTCGGTCTCGGCGTCGATCGGCGTGGTGGAGCGGGCGGTCGCGGGGACGACGGCGACGGGCCTGATGCAGGACGCCGACACGACCCTGTACTGGGCCAAGGCCGACGGGAAGGCCCGCTGGACGCTCTTCGACCCGGAGCGCAACGCGCACCGGATGACCCGTCAGGCACTCTCCTCGACACTGCGGCCGGCCGTGGAGCGGGGTGAGTTCGCGCTGGAGTACCAGCCGCTCGTGGGCATGGCGGACGGGGTCGTGGAGGGCGTCGAGGCGCTTGTCCGATGGAACCATCCGCAGTTCGGCACACTTGCGCCGAATCGGTTCATCGGAATTGCGGAGGAGGACGGGTCGATCGTCCAGCTCGGCGGCTGGGTCCTGCGGACGGCCTGCCGGCAGGCACGCCGCTGGCAGATCGAGCACCCCGGGGTGCCGCCGATCTTCGTGAGCGTGAACGTGGCCGTGCGCCAGGTCTGGGACTCCGACCTGGTCGCCGACGTCGCGGAGATCCTGGCCGAGACGGGCCTGGCGCCGCATCTGCTCCAGCTGGAGCTGACCGAGTCGGCCGTCATGGGCTCGGCGGGCCGCCCGCTCCAGGCGCTCCAGGCGCTCTCCGACATGGGCGTACGCATCGCCATCGACGACTTCGGCACGGGCTACTCCAACCTGGCGTACCTGTCCCGCCTCCCGGTCTCCGTCCTGAAGCTCGACGGCTCATTCGTCCGGGGCTTCCAGTACGACGAGGGCGGCACGCACCCCAACCCCGCCGACGAGACGATCGTCGAGGCGATGGTCCAACTCGCGCACCGGCTCGGCCTGAAGGTGACGGCCGAGTGCGTCGAGACGTCCCACCAGGCGGGGCGGTTGCGGCGGATCGGGTGCGATACGGGGCAGGGGTGGCTGTATTCGCGGGCGGTGCATCCGGAGTTGATCGCGGCGATGCTGGGAGAACGGTGCCGGGCGTGACGGGGCCGCGCCCCTTTTCGGCCCGGGGTTTGTCTGCGGGTGAGTGGGGGCCGGTCGCGCAGTTCCCCGCGCCCCATTTTGGCCCGGGGTTCGCCTGCGAGCCGTCTGTGGCCGGTCGCGCAGTTCCCCGCGCCCCTTCTTGGCCCGGGGTTCGCCTGCGGGCCGGTGGGGGCCGGTCGCGCAGTTCCCCGCGCCCCTTCTTGGCCCGGGGTTCGCCTGCGGGCCGGTGGGGGCCGGTCGCGCAGTTCCCCGCGCCCCTAGGGGGATGGGGAGCGGGGGCGTCGTAGGGCCTCGCCGGGGGGGGCTGAGCCTCGGGGTGCGGGTCGGCTTGGGCTGGTCGCGCGGTTCCCCGCGCCCCTTGAGGCATAACGGGATCCGGGCACATTCAGCCCCCTCCGGCGTTTGAGGAGCGGGGGGCAGGGAGCGGAGCTCCCCGCCC
>NZ_JBHWUR010000090.1:0-30411 GCF_042737755.1 Streptomyces sp. NPDC059994 | reverse complement strand
CTGGTCCGTAGGTGTGCGCCCGGGCGGGGCGGCTTAGTATACGTGGCCTTATCACCCGTGGGTGTGAACGGGTGAAGCGGCCCAACGTCCCTGCTACGCCTTCGCGTTGACCAGAACCGCCATGTTCCCCGCCGGGTGCTGGTTGTCGTGGATCAGCTGGTGGGCCTTGCCGATCTCCTCGAAGCCGAGGGTGAGCGACAGACACGGGTCGATCAGGCCCTGGTCGATGAGCGTGGTCACCTCGCGGGCCTCGCGCGCGTTGGAGACGTGGGAGCCCTGCAGCCGCTTCTGTCGCATCCACAGGAAGCGCAGGTCCACATCGCCGTTGTAGCCGGTGGTACCGCCGCAGATGACGACCATGCCCGCGTTGTCGCACAGGTACATGGAGGTCGGGATGGTGTCGGCGCCGGAGTGCTCCAGGACGATCCTGGGGGCCCGGCGCTCACCGAGGACCTCCCAGAAGCGGCGGCCGAAGGCGCGGGCGCCCTTGAGCCACCCGGCCATCGCCTCGTCGTCGGAGGTGTCCGGCAGCCGGCCCCAGTGGTCGAAGTCGCGGCGGTTGATGTAGCCCTTGGCGCCCAGCCTCACGCAGTACTCGCCGCGTTCGTCGCTGGAGACCACCGCGATGGGGATGCCGCCGCGCTGCCGTACCAACTGGATCGCCATACAGCCCAGGCCGCCCGCCCCGCCCCAGATCAGCACCGCGTCGCCGGGGCGCACGGTGTGCGGCTCCCAGCCGAAGAGCTGCCGGTAGGCGGTGGCGGCGGTCGCCATGTAGCAGGCGGCCTCCGCCCAGGAGAGCCGCTTCGGCTTGGGGTGGCACTGGTACTCGTCGACGACGGCGAACTGGGCGAACGACCCGTAGTTCTCCTCGTACCCCCATACGCTCTGCGAGGACGAGGTGCACGGGTCGGCGCCGAGCCGGATGTCCTCGGCGCTCTCGTCCCACACACTGGCGAGCAGCACGATCTCGTCACCGGGCTTGAGCCGCACACCCTCGCCGACCGCCCACACGACGCCGGACGCGTCGGAGCCGCCGATGTGGAAGTCCTCGACGGCGCCGAGCTTCTGCCGGGCGGCTATGACGTCGACGGGGTCGCCGAGCGAGGCCCAGACGTTGTTGTAGTTGACGCCCGCCGCCATCACCTTGATGAGGACCTGGCCGGGCCCGACCGGGGGCACGTCGACGACCTCGGTACGGAAGGCGCCGATGGGCGGCCCGTAGCGCTCGGGCCGGATGAGCGAGGCGTACATGCGCTTGGGCGCCTCGCCCAGCGGAGGCGCGTCACCGAGTTCGTACAGGTCCTGTGTCATGGGGTGGCTCCTGAGGGGGTCGCGGGGGACGGGTGGTGGTCGGCCCGCGCCAGGCGGGCGAGGCAGACAGGGTGGGCGGCGGCGGGTCCGGTGACGTCCCATCCGGCCGGTACGGCGGCGAACGCGGGCCACAGGGAGTGCTCTCCCGCCGCGTTGACGAGCACCAGGTGCGACGGCTCGTCCTCGCCGCGGGGCTCGAACGGACTTGGCACGGTTGATCCCTTCGTTGCTGCGCGGCCGGAGCCGCGGCGCGCCGCACGGTCGGGTGTGCGGCGCGGCGTTCGGGTGGTCATCCGGCGGCGGGCCGCAGGGCGGCGGCAAGCACCGCGCCGATGCGGGCCAGCGGCTCCGGCTCGGTCATCTCGTAGTGGCCGCAGGGCACGGCGTGGTCGGTGAGGACGCCCCCGGTGTACGGGCGCCAGCTGTCGGCCTTTCCGCCCGTCAGCGACAGGTCGGCCGGGTCGGCGGGGGTGCCGGCGTCCTCGGTGGCGCTGAAGAAGAGCACGTCGCCACGGAACACCTCGGGGGCGAACTCGCGGGCGATGGCGAGGTTGTTGCGCATCACCCGGGCGATCGCGAGCGCTTCCTCGCGGGTCACCGGCGAGGGCCCCCGCTCCGCGCCGTCCTCGCCGATCAGCCGGATCACCTCGTCGACGTCGGCCGCCCCGCCGTCGGGCATCTCCAGGCCCGCGACGCGTACGAGCAGGGACGCCACCTGGCGCTCGGTCGCGGCCGGGTCGGCGGCCTCGTCCTGGGTCAGCGGGGCGTCCAGCATCGCCAGCAACTCGACCTCCTCGCCCTGCCGTTGCAGCGCGGTGGCCATCGCATGGGCGACGAACCCGCCGTAGGACCAGCCCATCAGCCGGTACGGGCCCTCCGGCTGCACCTCGCGCAGATGGGCGAGGTAGGAGTCGACCATGTCCTTGGCGTCGGCGGCCGGTTCCCGGGTGCCGTCGAGGCCGTGGGCCTGGAGGCCGTAGACCGGCTGGCGGGCCCCGAGGTGGGGGAGCAGTCCGGTGTAGCGCCAGGCGATGCCCGCGCCGGGGTGCACACAGAACAGCGGGCGCTGGTCGCCGTCGGCGCGCAGCGGCAGCAGCGGGGCGAACGCGTCCCGCCCGGCCGCACCGCCGCGCCCGGCGAGCGCGACGAGCCCCGCGACGGTGGGCGCCGACAGGAACGCGGCGGCCGGGACGTCCAGGACGCCCCCGGTGCGCATCCGGCCCGCGAGGATCACGGCGCGCATCGAGTCGCCGCCCAGGTCGAAGTAGTTGTCGTGGACGCCGATGCCCTCGATGCCCAGGGCCTCCTCCCAGTGCCCGGCCACGGCGTGCTCCTGCGGGGTGCGGGGCGCGGCGTACTCGGTCGTGAGGTAGGGCCGGGGTGCCCGGCCGGAGCCGCTCCCCGGCGCCGCGTCGTCGTCCGTACCGGCGGTCGGCCTGGCGCCGGGCGCCTCGATCCAGTGGCGGCGCCGCTCGAAGGCGTACCCCGGCAGCGGCACCCGGCGCGGCTCGCGGGCCTCGTCCGGGCCGGTGATGTCGGCGGGCACGCCCGCGCTCCACAGCCGGCCGAGCGCCTCCGCGAAGACCTGCCCGTCGGGGCTGGCGGCCTTGGCGTGGCGCATGGTGGGGACCGTGGCCACCGGTGCGTCCCCCAGCCGCGCCCCGGCCAGCTTGGCGAGGCTGTCGCCGGGGCCGATCTCGACGAACAGCGGGTTGCCGTGCTGCCAGAGCGAGGCGATGCCGTCCGCGAACCGGACGGTGCGGCGGGTGTGGTCGAGCCAGTGCTCGACGCTCGTCGCCTGCTCGTCGGTGACCCAGGTGCCGGTGACATTGGTGATGTACGGGATGGCCGGCGCCCGCAGGGTCATCGTCCGCAGGACGTCCGCGAAGGCGGGCAGGATCGGGTCCAGGACGTGGGAGTGCGCGGCCGCCGGCAACCGCAGCCGGCGGAAGGCGACCTCGTCCGCGAGCAGCCGCGCCTCCAGGGCCGCCACCGCGTCCTGGCGCCCCGCGACCGTACAGGCGGCCGGGCCGTTGACGGCCGCCAGCGACAAGTCGTCGGTGAGGTAGCCGCGCAGGGCCTCCTCACCGAGGGCCACGCCCACGGTCGCGCCCCCGGCCGAGGCGATCAGCCGGATCCGCTCCGCGACCAGCGGCAGCATCTCCTCCGGCGACATCACCCCGGCCAGCGTGGCCGCGGTGTACTCGCCCAGCGAGTGCCCGATGAACGCGGCGGGCCGTACGCCGTGCTCCATCAGCGCGGTGGCCAGGGCGTATTCGGTGACCACCAGGGCCAGGAAGGCGTCGACGCCGCCGGGTTCGGTGTGCTCGTACAGCGCGGTGCGCAGATCACGGCCGGTCACGGGCCGCAGGATCGCGGCGCAGCGGTCGACGGCGTCCCGGTAGACCGGCAGGTCGCGGTAGAGCCCGGCGCCCATGCCGATGTACTGGGTGCCACCGCCGGGCAGCAGGAACGCCACCGGCGGGGCGTCCTCGCCGCGCACCTCGGCGGGCGCCTGGAGCGGGTGCAGCAGGATGCGCGCGGCCTGCTCGGCGCTCTGCGCCGCCACCGCCGCCCGGTGGGGCATGGCGGGGCGGTCGGTACGCAGGGTGTGGGCGACGTCGGCCAGGTCGAGCCCGGGGTGTGCGGTGAGGTGGCGCCCGAGGTTCTCGGCCTGTCCGCGCAGGGCGCCGGGGGTGCGGGCGGAGAGCGGCAGCACGTGCCACCGCGGGTTCTCCTCCCGGCGGGGAGCCGGTGCGGCCGGTGCGGGCGGAGCCTCCTCCACGATCACATGGGCGTTGGTGCCGCCGACCCCGAACGCGCTGACGGCGGCCCGGCGCGGTCCGGAGCCGGCGTCCCACTCCTCCAGGGCGGTCGGCACCCGGAACGGGCTCGCCGCGAAGTCGATCAGCGGGTTGGGCCGGTCGAAGTGAAGGGTCGGCGGTATCTGCCGGTGCTCCAGAGCCAGCACGATCTTGATGAAGCCGGCGATCCCGGCGGCGGCGCCCAGGTGGCCGATGTTGCTCTTGACCGACCCCAGGGCACAGAACTGCTCGCGGCCACTGCTCTCGCGGAACGCCCGGGTCAGGGCGGCCACTTCGATGGGGTCACCGATGCGGGTGGCCGTGCCGTGGGCCTCCACATAGCCGATGGAGTCCGCGTCGACGCCCGCGGCCACCTGGGCGGCGAGGATCGCCTCCGTCTGGCCCTCGGTGCTGGGGGCGGTGAAACCGACCTTGCGGCGGCCGTCGTTGTTGATGGCCGAGCCCCGGATCACCGCACGGATGCGGTCGCCGTCGGCGAGGGCGTCCTCCAGGCGCTTGAGGACCACCATGCCGACGCCGTCGCCCGAGGAGGTACCCGCCGCGTCGGCGGCGAACGCCCGGCAGCGGCCGTCCGGCGAGAACGGCCCGTCGGGCACGTGCCGGTAGCCCAGCAGCGCCGACGGGTTGAGGGAGGCGGCCCCGGCGAGCGCGACGTCGCACCGGTAGTCGATCAGGTCCTGGCAGGCGGTGTGGATCCCGACGAGCGCGGTGGAACACGCCGTCTGGAGCGAGAGGCTGGGCCCGGTCAGGCCCAGTTCGTAGGAGATCCGGGTGGCCAGGGTGCCAAGAGAGTTGCTGGTGGCCGCGTGGACCAGGGCGACCGAGGCGCTCTGTCCGGCGAAGCGGGGATGGACATGCCCCGGGTAGTAGCGGCTGTCGCCCGCTCCCGCGTAGACACCGACCTGGAGGTCGCCGTGCCCGTCCGCGTATCCCGCCTCCTCCAGGGCGTGGTAGGCGCACTCCAGGAGCAGGCGCTGCTGCGGGTCGATGACCTCGGCCTCGGCCGGGCTGTAGCCGAAGAAGGCGGAGTCGAACCGGTCGATGCCCTCGACCACCGAGGCCATCCGCACCAGGTCCGGGTCGGCCAGGCCCGCGGGGTCGCCGCCCGCCGCCAGGAACTCCTCGTCGGTGATGGGCCGGATCGACTCCCGGCCCGCGGCCAGGTTCTCCCAGAACTCCTCGACCGTGTCGGCGCCGGGTAAGCGCGCCGCCATGCCGACGACCGCGATCGCCGTCTCGGGCCCGTACTCCGGCCGGTCTGTCTCATCCATCGTTACGGGGTCCTTCGTGCTCGGTGTGCGGGGTGTTCGGGGCGGGGCGGCGGGCCGCCCGCGCGGCGCGCTGGCGCTCGGCCCGCTGCCGTACGCGGTCGAGTCCGGCGGACGGGGCGCTGTCCGGCGCCGTGGCGGGCACGGCGCCGACGGGAGCGCCGTCGGCGGGAGCGCCGCCGGCGCCGATGTCGGTGAGGTGGCGCGCCAGCGCCCGGACGCTGGGGTGGCTGAACAGGTCCACCACGCTCAGCTCGCAGCCGAGTTCCTCGTTGACCGCGCCCTGGGCGCGGACCAGGAGCAGCGAGTGGCCGCCGAGGTCGAAGAAGTTGTCCTCGACGCCGACCCGGTCGCGCTCCAGGACGCGGCACCAGATGGCGCTGAGGATCTTCTCCAGGCGGCGCAGCCCCTCGGCGGAGTCGTCGGAGGCTCCTCCGGCCGCCTCGGCCGTCGACGAACCGGCCGCGCGCAGCACCCAGTTGCCGGTGGCCCCTGCCGCGTCGGCGGACTTCCCGGCCGCCGTGTACAGGGCGCCGAGGTCGGCGTCGTCCTCCAGGACCACCCGGCCCGCCAGGCGGTGCACCGGGCGCAGCGGTGCCCGGACGTGGCCGCGCACCCACGGCATGGCCCGGTCCGTACCGATCAGCAGGTGCGGCTCTTCCAGGGTGCGGGCCAGGTCGAAGGAGCGCAGTGCGGCGGAGGCGTCCAGGACGCGGTAACCGCGCGCCTCCGTCAGCGACTTGAGCCCGTACCCCTCGCTCATGCCGAGCTCGTCCCACATGCTCCAGGCCAGGCTCTGCGCGTCCAGGCCGGCGCCGCGCTGATGGGCGGCGAGGGCGTCGAGGAAGGCGTTGGCGGCGGCGTAGGGACTGCTCATGGAGCCGCCGAAGTAGCCGTTGACCGAGGAGAAGGAGACGAACGACCGGGCCGCGTGCTCCTGGGCGAGCCGGTGCAGCGCCCAGCCGCCGGTGACCTTCGCGGCCAGCGCCGTACGCCACTCCTCCAGGCCCAGATCGGCCACCGCCCGCTGCTCGAAGCGGCCCGCGAGGTGCGCCACCCCGGCCAGCGGGGCGGACCAGGCGGCGGACGCCTCGTCGACGACGGCGCGCAGCGCGTCCAGGTCGGTGATGTCGGCGCTCGCGTAGCGCACGTCGCCCAGCTCGCGCAGGTTCCGGTACGTCTCGATCCGGCGGGCGAGCGGCCCGCCCTCGGCGAGGTGCTTGTCCCAGCTGTCCTCGTCGGGCAGCTGGGTGCGTCCGACCAGGAGGAGCCGGGTGCCCGGCGTCCTGAGCAGGTGCTCCGCGAACCGCCCGGCCACTCCGCCCAGACCGCCGCTGACGAGGCGGAACCCCTCGGCGACGGGCACCGCGGTGCGCGGCAGGGGATCGGACAGCGGGGCGAGACGGCGGATCCAGCGCTGCCCGTCGCGGAAGGCCACCTCGGCGTCGGCCACCGGCGCGGCGGCCTCGGCGAGCAGCAGCTCGGCGGTCTTGTGCGGGCTGCCCCCGGCCGCCAGGTCCACCTGGACGGTGCTCAGCCAGGGCAGCTCCTCGCGCAGGCTCTTGAGGAGGCCGCCGACGGCGCCGTGCGCGTAGGAGGGGCGCTCGCCCGTGAGTACTGCCTGGCCCGCCACGCCGACGAAGTGGAGGGCGACCCGGCGGCCCGAGGTGTGACGGGCCGTCAGGGCCTGGGCGAGGCAGAACAGGGAGTCGGCGCCGTCGCGCTGGGCGTCGAGCAGCTCGCCCACGCTCTCCGGTTCGCCGCTTCCCGCGCCGAGCGTCCCCAGGTGCAGGATGGTGTCCACGGGCCGGTCGTCCGCCCCGAGCCCGTCGAGCAGGTGCCCGTAGTCCTCGGCCGCGTCGACGCGCACCCGGTAGGCGGCGGCGTCGAGCCGGGCGAACTCCGGCCCGGCGGTGACCACCGTGCACCGGGCGCCCCGTCCGCGCAGCCGCTCCGCGACCGCGTCGGCCACCTCGGCGGCCGGTGCGTGGCGCCCGGCAAGCACCAGGGTGTGCCCGCCGGGCGCGGCCGGGGCGTGGACGCGCTCGGCGCGCTGCCACACCGGGCGCAGGAACCAGTCAGGCACGGTCGCGGTGCTGCCGAGCAGGATCTCCGAACCCTGGGCCGCCGAGTCGAACTCGCCCGCCTCGAACCGCTTGCGCAGCTGGGTGCGCTGGATCTTCCCGATCTCCGTCTTGGGGATCACGGCCGCCTCGACCGGCATCAGGTGCGCCGGGCTGATGCCGATCTCCCGGGTGACCTTGCCGCGGACGGCGCGCAGCGCCTGGGCGACGTCCGTGCCCTCCTCCAGGTGGAAGAAGAGCGCGAGCTCGTCGGTGCCTGCCGCAGGGTCGGTGCGCACCGCGCAGGCCGCGGTGAAACTCCGTACCACGAAAGGGAGTTCCTCGACGCAGGACTCGATCTCATGGCTGTAGTGGTTGACGCCGTTGACGATGATGACGTCCTTGGCGCGGCCGGTGATGTAGAGCTCGCCGGAGCGCAGGAAGGCCAGGTCGCCGGTCTCGAACCAGCCCTCGGGGGTGAACGACTCGGCGTTCGCCTTCGGGTTGTCGTGGTAGGCGGAGGTCACGGTGGTGCCGCGCACCTGGAGCCGGCCCGCGGTGCCCTCCGCGACGATACGGTCCTGGTCGTCCACGATCCGCATGGCGAAGCCCGGGTAGGGCAGCCCGCAGCTGACGAACGTCTCCTCGCCGGGCTGCGGCTCGGCCGCGAGCACCGTGTCGGTGACCACCGAGGACGTCTCGGACATGCCCCAGCACGGATGCATCACGTCCTGCGGCAGCCCGAAGGGTTTGAGCACCTCCAGGAAGCGCCGCGCGGTCGCGGCGACGACCACCTCGCCCGCGTTCATCACCAGACGTACGGGAGACAGGTCCCAGGGCCGCCCGGCCATCCGGTGCGCCTGCTCGCTGACCAGGCCGAACGCGAAGTTGGGTGCCCAGGTGACACTGGCCCGGTGCCGGTTCGCCAGGTCCATCCAGCGCAGCGGGTCCTCCAGGATCCAGGAGGTCGGCGCATGGACCTGGCGGCAGCCCAGATAGACGTCGCGCAGATGGAACATGACCACACCGGTGACATGGTCGAGCGGGATCCAGTTGACCGAGACGTCGTGCTCGGTCAGCGAGTTGAGGGAGGCGGTGGCCGCCGCCCGGGTCAGGACGTTGCGGTGGCTGAGCCGGACCGCCTTGGGCAGCCCGGTGCTCCCCGAGGTCAGCAGCATCAGCACCACGTCGTCGGGGCGCGCCGGGTGCCAGTCCTCGTCCAGCGGTCCCGCGCGCAGCGCGTCGGTCGTGGTCAGCCGCAGCCCGGGCCACTCCCGCCGCCGCGCGAGATCGCGCAGGCCCGCCTCACCGGACGCGGAGGTGATGATCCAGGGGCGGTGCAGCATCTCCCACACGCCCTCCAGCTTGGTCAGGGGCGCCGACGTCGTCGCGTACGAGACGGGTACGGTCAGCGGCACGGTGACGAAGCCGCCCAGCACACAGCCCCACAGGGTGGCGAGGAAGTCCTCGGTGTCCTCGCACTGGAGGATCACCTGGTCACCGGGGCGCAGCCCGAGCTCGCGCAGACCGCCCAGGACGCGGGAGGCCTCCTCGATCAGCGAGGCGTAGCTGCGCCGCGTCTCGGTGCCGTCGTTGCGGACGTGGACGACCTCGGCGTGCGGGCCGCCCTCGGCCGCCCGCCGCAGCGCCTCGGCCCAACTGCCCACCGTCGGCTCGGGCAGCTCGGGCCCTTCGCTCAGTGCGGGCACGGCCGTGCCGGCGTCGGCGCCGGAGGTGTGCGCGGGGGCGTCCGTACGCGAGGAGGACGAGCCGATGTACAACCGGCCGATCTGCTCGGGGACTTCCTCCAGGGCCACGGTCGCCGAGCGGACGCCCGGCAGCTGGGCCAGGCCGCGCTCCCACTGCTCGGCGGCCTCGGTGTCGATGACGGGCAGTCGGCCGAGCGCCGCGGTGTCCAGGGTGCCGTCGGGGTTCCTCGGCAGGTCGCTGACGGCGGCGATCCGGGGAGCGGGCTCGGAGTCGGTGCGCCGCAGGGCGCGGGCCGCCTGCTCGGCCGCGGCGGCCCGGGTGGGCACGGCGAACACGGTCGGCCGTCCGTCCGGGCCTGCCACGGCCACGGCGTCGCGCAGATCGCCCCGGGCGAGGAGTTCGCGCTCCAGGTCCGCGCCGTCGAACAGCGCACCCGAAGCCGCCTCGGCCCGGACAGCGGGCTCGGGGGCGGGCAGGGCGCCGAGGCGCAGGCCGGGGTCGTCGGCCACGGCGGCCAGCAGGGAGTGCAGGGCTCGCGCCGCGCGCTCCACGGTCGCGTGGTCGAACAGGTCGGCGGCGTACTCGATGTGGCAGGCGAGGCCGTCTCCGGCGCCGTCCTGCCCACGGTGCTCCACCACGTCCACGAAGAGGTCGAACTTGGCGGTGCCGGTGGCGCTGGGCCGCAGCGGAGCCTCGTTGCCGCCGAGCCGCAGCACGGCCTCGGTGTTGTTCTGCAGGGCGAGCATGACCTGGAAGAGCGGGTGGCGGGCCGGGGTGCGGGCCGGGTTGAGCTCCTCCACGAGCCGGTCGAAGGGCAGGTCCTGGTGGTCGTAGGCGGCCAGGTCGAAGTCCCTTACGCGGGCGAGCAGTTCGCGGAAGGCGGGGTCGCCCGAGGTGTCGGTGCGCAGGACCAGCGAGTTGGCCATCAGGCCGATGAGGTCGTCGAGCGCCTCGTCGGCGCGCCCGGCCACGGGGGTGCCGACGGGGATGTCCGTGCCCGCGCCCCAGCGGGTGAGCAGGGCGGCCAGGGCGCTCTGCAGCACCATGAACAGGCTCGCGCCGCTCTCGTCCGCAAGGCGCAGCAGGGCGCGGTGGAGCTCGGCGGAGACGTCGAGGCTCAGATGGCCGCCGCGGCGGCCCGGGGTCTGGGGGCGGGGCCGGTCGGCGGGCAGCGGGATCTCCACCGGCAGGCCGCCGAGCGCGTCCTTCCAGAAGGCCAGCTGACGGTCCGCCAAGCCGGTGGCGCCTGTCAGCAGCTCGCGCTGCCACAGGGTGTAGTCGGCGTACTGGACCGGCAGTTCGTCCCAGCTCGGGTCTCGGCCCTCGGCGCGGGCGGCGTACGCGGCGGACAGGTCCTCGGCCAGCGGGCGCAGCGACCAGCCGTCGGCCGCGCTGTGGTGCAGGACGATCACCAGCGTCCGCGCCGCCCCCGTCCCGTACAGACCGGCCCACAGCGGCTGGTCCCGGGTGAGGTCGAACCGGTGCCCGCGCGCCAGGGCGACATGCGCCTCGACCTCCTGCGCGGGGCAGTCGACGACGTGCAGCACGGGCCGCAGGGTGCCCGGCGGGGATATCTCCTGGCGGGGTGTGCCGCCGGTCTCCGGGAGCAGGGTGCGCAGGCTCTCGTGCCGGTCGGCGACATCGGCCAGGGCCGCCCGCAGGGCGTCCACGTCGGCCTCCCGCGCCAGCGGGACCACCAGCGGAATGTTGTACGTGGCGGCGGCCCCGTCCAGCTGGTTGAGGAACCACATGCTCTGCTGGGTGGCGGAGAGAGGCACCGGGTCCGGCCGCTCGGCGCGGACCAGCGGCGGCCGGGCCGGGCGCACACCGTCGGACGTCACGTGGGTGGCGAGCGCCGCCGGGGTGGGCAGGGCGAAGAAGGCGGCCATGGACACCTCGGCGCCGGTGGCCGAGCGCAGCCGGGTCATCAGCCGGGTGGCGAGCAGCGAGTGCCCGCCGAGGTCGAAGAAGTTGTCGTCGGCGCCGACCGTCCCCTCCGGAAGCCGCAGCAGCTCCTCGTAGAGGCGGCACACCAGCGCCTGGGACCCGGTGGCCGGGGCGCGGCCGGTGGCCGCTGCGGCGAAGTCGGGGGCGGGCAGGGCCTTGGCGTCCAGCTTGCCGTTGGCCGTCAGCGGCAGCGCGTCCAGGACGACACACGCGCTGGGCACCATGTGCTCGGGCAGCGACTCGGCCAGATGGCGCCGCAGTTCGGCCGGTTCCGGACGCGATCCGGCGGCGGGGACCGCGTACGCCACGAGGATCCGGTCGGCCGCTCCCTCCGTCTCCCGGGTCACCACGGCGGCCCGGGCCACGCCCGGGTGGCCGACGAGCGCGGCCTCGATCTCGCCGGGCTCGATCCGGAAGCCGCGGATCTTCACCTGGTGGTCGGAGCGGCCCGCGTACTCCAGGGTGCCGTCGGCCGCGCGCCGGGCCAGGTCGCCGGTGCGGTACATCCGCTTGCCGGGTGCGCCGAAGGGGTCGGCGACGAACCGCTCGGCGGTCAGCTCCGGGCGGTCGAGGTAGCCGAGGGCGAGACCGGGGCCCGCCACGTACATCTCGCCCACCCAACCGGGCGGAACCGGCTGGAGGCAGTGGTCGAGGACGTACACCCGCAGGTCCGGGAGCGCGGTGCCGATGACGCTTCGGGCGCGCGGGTCCTCGATCAGCTGGCGGGTGACGCGCTGGTGGGTGACGTGCACGGTGGTCTCGGTGATGCCGTACATGTTGACGAGGGCGGGCGACTCGTCGCCGTGCCGCTCCAGCCAGGGGCGCAGATGCGCGGGCTCCAGGGCCTCGCCGCCGAACACCACGTACCTCAGGGCGAGCGGACCGTCCTCGTCACCGGCCTCCTGGTCGGCCTGGACGAGCTGCTGGAAGGCCGAGGGCGTCTGGTTGAGGACCGTGACGCCCTCGCGCCGCAGCAGCCGCAGGAAGTCGCGCGGGGAGCGGCTGGTGTCGTACGGGACGACGACGAGCCGGCCGCCGTGCAGCAGCGGCCCCCAGAACTCCCAGACGGAGAAGTCGAAGGCGTACGAGTGGAAGAGCGTCCACACGTCGTCCGCGCCGAAGGCGAAGTGGGCGGCGGACGTCTCGAAGAGCCGCACGACGTTGGAGTGCGGGATCACCACGCCCTTGGGGCGCCCGGTGGAGCCAGAGGTGTGGATGATGTACGCGGGGTCGCCCGGGGTGAGCGGCGCCGGGCGGTCGGCGTCGGTGAGGTCGGTGTCCGGGCGCGCGGCCAGGTCGCGCTCGACGGCCGGGTCCCCGACGGCCACGGTGGCGGCGCCGGTCTCCGGCAGCGTCGGCGCGGTGTGCGCGTCGGTCACGAGCAGCGCGGGAGCGGCGTCCTCGGCCACCGCGCGGATGCGCTCGGCCGGGTAGCCGGGGTCCAGCGGAAGATACGCCGCGCCGGACTTGACCACGGCGAGCAGACCGACGACGAGCTCCAGTGAGCGGGGCAGCGCCAGGGCCACCACCTCGCCCGGTCCCGCGCCGCGCTCGACCAGCAGACGGGCGATCCGGTTGGCGCGGGCGTTGAGCTCCGCGTAGGTCAGCGAGGCGCCCTCGCAGGTGACGGCGATGGCGTGCGGGGTGCGGGCGGCCTGGGCCTCGAAGCGGGCGGGCAGGACGGAGTCGGGCGCGGTGCGCGCGGCCTCGGCGGCGTACGACGGTGTCTCACCGGGGTGCAGCAGGCTCGTGCGGGCGAGCGGCAGGGTGGCGTCGGCCTCGGTGAGCTGGTCGAGCAGGAGCAGCAACCGCCGCTGGTGGTCCTCCAGTTCGGCCTCGGTGTACAGGGCCGGGTTGGCGTCGAAGGCGATCCACAGCCCTTCACCGCCCGCGCCGGGCCGCACGCTGATCTGGAGGTCTTCGACGGCGCCGCCGGACAGATGGTGCGAGGTGGTGCGGTGACCGCCGAAGGGCGGCTCCTCGTCGAACGGGACGAGGTTGACGACCGGCCCGTACAACCGCCGTGCCCCGCCGATGAGTTTGAGGTCGCGGCGCAGGTCCTCGGCCCGGTACTGCTGGTGCCTGCGGACGTCGCGTAACTCCGCGGCGACGGCCCCGACCAGCTCACCGGCCGTGGTGGCGGGGGTGACGGCGAGGCGCAGCGGCAGGATGTTGGACGCCGTGCCGGGCGTGCGCAGGGCGGTGGAGCCGAGCCGGCTCATGGTGGGCAGTCCGAGCACGATGTCGTGCTGTGCGGTGACCCGGTGCAGATAGGCGGCGACGGCCGCGACGACGAGGTCGTTGCGCGCCCCGCCCAGGCGCGCGGCCGCAGTGGACAGCCGCTCGGTGCCGGCCGCGGAGAGCAGGGACGTACGGCGCAGGAAGGAGGCGGCGGGCGGTGCGACGGCCTCGGTGAGCCCGGTGGCACCGGGGGAGTCGGCGAACCGGCCGGTCCAGTAGGCGCGGTCGCGTACGAAACGCTCCGAGGCCCGGTAGGCCGTCTCCTCGTCGAGCAGCCGGCCCACCGGGGCGAACGGGCTCTCGGGCACCTCGCGGCCGTCCGCGAGCGCCGCGTAGACCTCGGACAGGCGCCGGGCGACCAGCTTGTAGCTGTAGCCGTCGAGGAGGATGTGGTGGGCCCGCAGGAACCAGAAGAAGCGGTCGGGGGCCACGGTGAAGAGGGCGTGGGTGAACAGCGGCCCCTCGCAGAGGTCGGCCGCCGTCGCCATGTCGGCGCGTATCCATGCCTCGGCCGCCGCGCGCGGGTCCGCCTCACCGCTGACGTCCACCAGCCGCAGCGGCCAGTCGTCACCCGCGGCCGGCGCGGAGCGGGGGCCGTCGGCGGTGTCGGTGAACCGCAGCGCGAAGGTCTGCGCCTCGCCGACGGTGCGGCGCAGCGCGGTCTCGAACAGCGCGGTGTCCACGGGCCCGTGGATCTCCACGTACTCGGCGGTGTTGTAGGCGGCGTTCGCGGGGTCGAGCCGCTGGGCGAACCAGAGTCCCTGCTGGGCTCCGGTCAGCGGGCTACTGGAGTCCTCCTGGACAGACATGGCACCAACCCTCATTAGGCGTCTTTGAAATTCTCGGCACGCAGAAAGAACCCGCGGGCCCTCGCTGGGAAGTTGTGGGGCAGGCGTGTGCGGTCCGCCCACCGAGTGGGCGGAATTTGCGCGGGAACGGAAGCAAGGAATGCATCGCCGAAATGCCGCTGCGGGGGCGGAACTTCAGTGAGAGCAGGCAATGCCGTGACGGGGCGCACCCTTCCTCGGAACAGCAACCCTGCATGAGGGGAAGTCGGCTGGTCAAGAGGATCATCCTCCCGGGCGTGTCCCCGGCAGAGCGTCAAAACCCCTTGGATTACGGGGTTCACCCTGCCAGGTGCCATGTGCACGACCGTACAAATTTGGCCAGCTTTCGAAGTTCAGTTCGCGTCAACGAACCAGCCATGAGCCGTTAAAAAATCGTGCTGCTGGCAAGTGCCCCCTTGGGGAGAAGCGCTGTATGCGAGCGATCCACGGGGCCGGCCGAGCGCCGATGTTGAGCCAAATCCGGTTGCGCGTCGAGGGAGAGGGCTGCGCTCCGGTCAGCGTTCGGGGCACCCTGGGTATTCCCCGGCTGCGGAAGCGGGCCGCATGCGGGAGGGGCTGAGGGATAGGTCACTCCACAAGCCTCCTTGAAACCCTTGCGGGAAAATGGAATTGCCGCTTCACTGAAGCGCGATTCGGGATCCGCGCACCGGCCAATACGGCCGGGGCTCAATGCGCGAAGGGTTCCGTGCGCGAAGAGTTTCTGTGCGTGCACGCATGCGCCCGTACCGTCCTTGCCGCGCGAGCGGCCCTTTCCGGGGTGGGACAGGACGCGGCCGGACCGGCGCAGTGCCGGGAAAGAAAGCTGAAAGGTAATGGGGATGCAGCGCAAGTTATGCCCGGTCGAAACGATCTACGTGGCGCAGCGGAGCCGTGCCGTGCTCTCCTGCACCGTGCGCGGCGACCTCGACGAGGAGCTGTTCGCCGCGGCGTTCGCCGCCAAGGTCGCCGAGCACCCCTCGCTGCGCTGCCGGATCGCCGTCGAGGACGGGGTCCATGTGCTCCAGCCGATGGCGGCGGACGAACTGCCGAGGCTCCTGGTGCGTGACGGCGGGCCCGACTCCTTCACCGAGGAGTTCAACACCCCGCTGCCCGTCGGCGGCCCGCTGGTGCGGGCCGTGCTGCTGCGGGGCAGCGACGAGCACACCGTGATGCTCAGCGTCGACCACACCATCACCGACGGCCACAGCGCCATCGCCCTCCAGAACGCCCTGTGGGACACCTACACCGCGCTGGCCGGTGAACTCCCCGACGGCGTTGGGGAGTACAGCGAACAGTGGCCGAGCCCTGTCTCCGCACTGCTGCCGCCCGTCTCCGCGCGGGAGGCCGATGAGTATCTCGCGCGCCGCGTCGAGCGGACCCGGCAGGCCCCCGTCGTCTGTCTGCCGTACGAGGCCGTGGGCACCGAGCGCGCACCCGGCCGGCCCGAACTCGCCGTGCAGCGCGTCCTGTTGGAGCCAGACGACACCGCGCGGCTGCTGCGCTTCGCCAAGTCGGAGGGTGTGTCGGTGCACGGCCTCATCGCCGCAGCGGCCCTGACCGCCGTCCGCCACCGCCTCGGCGGCGAGCCCGGAGCGCGCACCCTCGGCTGTCTCTCCCCGGTGGACCTGCGCTCCCGGCTGACGCCTCCGCTGGACCGCGAAGTGATGGTGCCCGCGGTCACCTCCTGCCTGGACGTGCTCGAAGTGGCGCACGACGCCGACCCGCTGACCCTGGCCCGCCAGGTCACGGAGAATCTGCACGCGGCCATCGAACGGGGCGACTTCCTCCAGGAACTGCACCTCCTGCCCAAGGTCCCGCAGCACCCCGCGCTCCTCGCCACCAGCGTGATCGTCACCAACATGGGCCGCGTCTCCGGCCCGGTGACCCCGGACGGTCTGGAGGTCACCGACGTACGCCTCGCCCCGGCCCGCGAGCACTACTTCCCCGAGGCCGGGCGCGGCCCCGTGATGGTGTGCGTGGTCTCC
Source organism: Streptomyces sp. NPDC059994 (assembly GCF_042737755.1). Classification (NCBI taxonomy): domain Bacteria; kingdom Bacillati; phylum Actinomycetota; class Actinomycetes; order Kitasatosporales; family Streptomycetaceae; genus Streptomyces; species Streptomyces sp. NPDC059994. The sequence continues at coordinate 14,231 of NZ_JBHWUR010000090.1, read as the reverse complement.
TTCGACGGCCGGCTCGGCATCGAACTGCCCTACAGCGCCGGGTGCTTCACCCACGAGCAGATGGACGAGCTGCGCGCCGCCCTGCACACCAACCTGCTCGTGTTCGCCGCCCACCGCGACGGCGCCGAGGACACGGTGGCGGTGTCCGCGTGAGGGACGCACCGCCGACGCCCACCCGGCGCGGCCCGCACCCGGCACGCACCTGTTCGAGCAGACCGAGTCCAGGAGTACTCCCGCGGTGACCACGACGAACGATGCGCAGGCCCCCGTCACCACGGCCCTGCTGCCGCGTGCACAGGCCGGGGACGACCGGGCCATGAACGACATCCTCCTGCACATCGCGCCCTTCGTCGGCCGTCTCTGTCTGCCGATCGCCCAGAGCCACAGCTCCGACGCCGCCCAGGAGGCCATGCTCGCCATCTTCCGCGGTATCCGGGGGCTGCGCGAACCCGAGGCCTTCTACGGCTGGGTTCGCGCGGTCACCGTACGGGAGGCCGTCCGCACCTCGAAACGGCTGAGCCAGGGGCCCACGGACGACCTCACCGACCGAGCCCTGGACGGCAACCCCCTGGACACCGTCCACATCTCCGACGCCATGGACCGGCTGCCCGACCAGCACCGCCAAGTCCTCATGCTGCGCGCTGTCTACGGCATGAACGAGGAGGAGATGGCCGCGACGCTGGCCCTCCCGGTCGGCACCGTCCGCTCCCGGCTGCACCGCGCCCGCCGCAACTTCCAGGACGCCTGGCACCAGCAGTCGGCGTGACCCGGAGGCCGCTCACGCCGGGGCCGGCCGGGCGGCGGACCCGGCCGTCAGGGCGACGGCGGCCAGCAGGAGCAGCGCCGGCGCCAGCGCGGCGGGCGTGCCGTGGTGCAGTTGCAGCAGTCCGCCCACCAGCGCCCCGCCGAACATCGCCACGACCGAGAGCGTCCGGCGTACGGTCGCCGGTCCCGGCGGATCGGCGGCCAGACCGGTCAGGGTGAGCGTGAGGACGGTGGTGGTGAGATCGGGCACCGCGACCTTGCGCACCACCGCGTTCTGCATACCCATGCCGTACGCGAGCAGCACGATCAGTACGTACGTGGCGTGCCCGGCCAGGCCCGTGACCAGCGCCGCCGCCACGAGCACGGCGTGCGCGGCCACCAGCAGGGCGAACAGCCGTACCGGCTCGTCGACCCGCAGCGCGATCCGCCCGCCGCTCAGCGCGCCCGCCAGGAACGACGCGCCCGCCGTGGCGGAGGCGACGGCGGACAGCCCCGTCCCGCCCGCGAGCGCGAAACCGAGGAAGACCACATTGCCGGTCATGTTGGCGACGAAGACGTGATGCAGCCCGAGATAGCTCACGGCGTCCACCAGACCGGTGACGAAGGTGAGCAGGACGAGCAGGGGCGGCAGGACGCCGTGGTGGTCCGGGGCGCCCGGGAAGAGGCGCGCGGCACCGCGGTGCAGCAGCCCGACGACGTTCACACGAGGGGTCTTCATACGCCTCCTTCGGCAGGCGCGCGGTCCACCGCGAGCCGGGTCCGCGGTCAGTCCACGGGGCGGCGGTCGACCGGGGTGACGGGGGTGCGGACGGCGACCGTGGTGCGGCGCGGGCCGGACCACGGGGCGGGCACGGCGTCGATGTCCCTGGCCAGCCAGTAGGCCAGTTGCTCGTAGTTGATCCGCCAGCCGCGGAAGTGCGGCCAGGCCTCCTCGGGCGTGCGCTCCATCGGATAGCCCTGGTCGGCCATCCGCGCCACACCGTGCAGGAAGTCCTCGTAGGTGAGCTGGAGCGGGTCGTCGGGGTGGGGGTCGCGGTCGTACGGGATGCCCCGCAGATCCGCGATGTCGCGCAGACAGACGAACCCGGCCCGCAGCGCGAGCCGGATCTCGGCCCTGGGCTGGGAAGGGTTGAAGGCGAGGCGCAGCGCCGCCGCGTCCATCACGGCCAGCAGGGCGATCAGCCAGTTGCGGCTGGCCTTGGGGGAGCGGAAGTGGATCAGGACCGGGTAGGTGGTGTGACTCTCGCTCACCTCGGCGCTCCACCGCTCCCAGTTGCGGAACAGCTCGGTGAGGCTGTGCAGCAGCTCGACCTGGGCGTAGCGGGCGAGGATCTCCGGCCCCCAGGGCGGGCTGCCCGCGCGCGACTGGAGGAGGGTCACCTCCGTCTCGCGGCGCTGGTAGGCACCGTAGAGGGTGGGCAGATAGCCGACCTGGAGGCCGATCACGATGGGGCCGGTGGCGGCGGCGCAGAAGTCGATGGCGTTGAGCGTGACGCGGGTGCCGCCGGCGAAGCCGAGGGTGAAGAGCGAGGAGCCCGACTCGACCACCGCGTCCTTCAACGGCAGCCGGCTGACGGCCGCCTCCAGCAGCGCGTAGCCGACCATGAAGCACGCCAGCCAGCCCATCAGCGTCACCACGACGGCCAGCGGTGCCACCGGGGCCAGCACCCGGTCCTTCGACTCAGCCCCCGGCAGCCGGTCGGCCACCATCTGGAACGGCCGCCGGACCAGACCGTGGACGACCTGGGTGAAGCCGGAGCGCGTCGGCCGGGGTATCACCAGGGTGCGCAGCACCGAGGAGAAGATCCCGAGGACGATGACGGCACCCGTGATGCCCTGTAGTACACGCACCGCAGCTCTGTTCCTTCCCAGGTCGTGGGGATCATTCAAGCGCACGGTGCGGGTGGACACCCCGCTTCCCCCTCGCGCCGGACCACCGGCGGCCTCAGCCGGCCAGCGGGTTCTCGGGGGAGACGCCCGGGCCCGGGAAGTCGGGGTCGTCCTCGGCGCGCGGCAGCGGGCGGTGTCCCTCGGACCAGTCGTTGGTCCATCCGCAGACGCCACAGGCGTACCGGCCGTCGAGCCCGGCCACACGCGTACCGCAGTGGCGGCACTCGGCGTGCGTGATCTCCGGAGTGAACACCGTCGCGGGTGCCGGGCGCGCGGTGCTGTGAACTTCACCCGGGGTGCCGCCGGTTGGTGAAGTGATCAAGTACCTCTCCAGGTCTGCTGAGTTTTCGCTTCGCCGCCATCTGGGACGCGGTCAGTTCAGCACCATTTCCGGGGGAACAAGACGCTTATGAAGCGTACTTTGGCATGCTTGGCGCCTTTGCCGTCATCACCGTTGGCATGATCACGGCCGGTCCGGCGGCACAGGCCGCCTCGGGCTGCACCACCACGACGAAGTACTACGACACCGCCGGCTACTACACCGACATCCCGACCGTCGGCGTACGCGGCACGAACTACTGCAGCTGCGCCGTGGTATGCAGAACGACGCCGTCTACGAGCTCCAGATCACCCTGAACCAGTGCTACGGCCAGAACACGGGCGGCTTCGACGGCGACTTCGGCCCGAGCACCGACACGGCCCTCCGCGACGTCCAGCGCAGCCTCGGCCTGTCCGCCGACGGCGTCTACGGCCCCAACACCCGTGACGCCCTCAAGTGGGCCTGGCGCAACATGGCCGGCCAGCACCGCTGCCTCAGGCTGACCCAGGCCCCCGGCCCGCTGAGCGACCAGTAGTCCCGGCCGGTCCAGGCACAGGCCCCCCGGTCCGCCACCCTCAAGTGGTGGCGGACCGGGGGGCTTTCCGCGCCGAGGGACGGCGCTGCCGACCGCCCCGTACGGCCGTACGAGGGTTGCCCGGGGGCGGTTCTCGGACATCGCGTCGAGCCTGCCCGTGGACCGCCGCGCGGCTCGCTAGGCTGCGGCTGCCGATGCGGTGTGGGTCTCAGGAGATGAGGCGCGATGGGGTGGTCCCTGAGCTGGGCGCGAATGGCGATGACAGGGATCGCCGCGGTGGGCATGGTCGTCGGTGAGGGCGCACTCGCCCCGGGTGCCGCGCAGAGCGCACCGGCCGTGGGGTTCGGGCGCACGGTGTCGGTCGCGCCCGGCGTCTCCTACCGGAGCTTCACCGTCACCGCCTCCCGCGGGCTGACACGTGGTCACCTCGTGGTGGCGGACCTGAGCAACCCGCACGTCAAGGTGGACCTCCTCACACCGGGCGCGGTGGCCGCCCGGGCGCGGGTGACCGCGATGGCCGACGCCCAGGACGCGGTCGCCGCCGTCAACGGGGACTTCTTCAACATAAGCGAGACCCAGCACCCCGGCGTGGCGGCCACCGGCGCCTCCTCGGGCCCGGCCATCGCGTCAGGCCGCCCGCTCAAGGCCGCCGTGCCCGACGGCCAGCGGTTCGGCCCCACCCTGCCGCCGGGCACCACCGCCCGGGACGTCATCGGCGTCAACCCGGCGCGCACCGGGCGCCTCGACCGCCTCACCCTGGAGGGAACGGTCGACACCGGCCGGGGCGGGCTGCGCCTCGACGGGCTCAACCAGTACGCCCTGCCGGTGGACGGGGTGGGCGCCTTCACCCCGAAGTGGGGGTCCGCCTCCCGGGAGCGCGCCGCGTGCGGCACCGACGCGGCACGCGGTGCGCCGTGCACCAAGGACACGTATGAAGTGACGGTACGGCGAGGCCGCGTCGTCAGTACGTCGTCCGTCCTGGGCAAGGGGCCGGTCCCGGCAGGCGCCTTCGTCCTGGTGGGGCGCGAGAAGGGCGCCGACACCCTGAGCGCGCTCAGGCCCGGGGACCGGGCCGGGCTGAGCTACCGGCTGCGCGGCCGCAGGGGACCGCTGGCGTTCGCGGTGGGCGGTATGCCGGTGCTGCGGGCCGCCACACCGCTGAACGGGCTCGACGACCGTACGGCCGCGACCCGCACCGGTGCGGGGATCGGAGGCCACGGACATCGCCTCTACCTCATCGCCCTGAACGGCTCGGCCGAGAACGACGCGGGCCTCACCCTCGCCGAACTCGCCCGTCTGATGCGGGACATGGGCGCGGACGACGCGGTCGACCTCGACGGCGGCGGCTCCTCCACGCTGGCCACGCGAGGCCCGGGAGACCCCGGCGCCGTCGTGCGCAACCGGCCGCCGGGCACCTTCGAACGCGCGGTGGCCAACGGCATCGGGGTGTTCTTCCGGCCCTGAAGGCGCGGTCCGCATTGAACGGTCCGTCAGCGGCTGACGTAACAACGCGCAAGACACCTACGGGAGTCGATCACGTCACTCGTTGCCGAGGAGGGAGTCTTCTTGTGAACTGGCGAAAGCGTGCGGCGTGCCGTACGGAGGACCCGGAGCTGTTCTTCCCGACGTACAGCAGGCGTTTCGCGGACCAGCAGCTGGCGGAGGCCAAGGCGATCTGCCGCAGATGCCCGGTCACCACCGCCTGCCTGCAGTGGGCGCTGTCGAACAACGAGAAGCGCGGAGTGTGGGGCGGGCTCAGCGAGAGCGAACTGCGGAGGGTGAGGCGGCGGACGGGTGCGGAAGTCGCCTGACTGAGGTAGGCCCGATCGCGCGGTCGTGACCGGGTGTGTGACCGGGTGACTGAACGCCCGGGGGCGCGGCGCCGTATCAAGCGGTCAACAGCGTGCCGCGCCCGAGGAGGGTCCCGTGCCTTTTCGCCGTCTCAGCCTTCGCCTCCGGAGGACGGCCGCATGGTTGCTCGTCGCCGTGGTGGCGGGCGGACTTGCGTACACCGTCACCAAGAACTCCACGCGGCCACAGGGTGGTTCCGGCTCGATCGGCTCCGCCGACCCGGCCGGGGCCGCCCGGCGTGCCGACCCGGGGCGGACACCGGGCGGGTGGCAGGACTGGAACGTGCGGGGCTGGCTGCGCGGTGCGGCGGACTTCGTCAACCCCGTGGTCGACGGGCTGTGGGGGCCGGAGCGGATGGCCGGAGCCGCCGAGGGCGAGCGGTCCTTCGACGGCAGCGCCATGCCCCGGGGAGTCTCCGACCCCGAGCCGGACGCCGTGAGCGCGCGGCCCGTTCCCCGCCCGTACGGCGAGCAGGCGCCCACCGCAGGCCGGCTCTTCTTCGACACCCCCAAGGGGCCCGCCGCCTGCTCCGGCACGGTGGTGCGCGATCCCGCCCGCCCCGGCCGGTCCAACCTGGTGTGGACCGCCGGGCACTGCGTCCACTCGGGCAAGGACGGCGGATGGCTGAGGAACATCGTCTTCGTACCCGGGTTCGACAAGAGCGGGCCGGCGGCGGCGGGCGGGCGCAACAGCGCGGCGCCCCTGGGGATCTGGTGGGCCGACTGGGCGCAGACCTCCCAGCAGTGGATCGACCACGGCACGTCCAGCGCCGGGGCGGGCGCGGCCTTCGACTTCGCGGTGCTCCACGTACGGCAGGCGGCCGGTGCGACGCGGTCGCTGGAGGAGACCGTCGGGGCGGCGGCGGACGTCGGCTTCGACGCCGAACTCTCCGGCTCCCGGAGCCTGGTCGACATCGTGGGGTATCCGGCGGGCCGCCCCTTCGACGGCTCGTCGCTCTTCCACTGCGCCGACCGGCCCGGCTCGTTCTCGGTCGCCGCCGACCAGCCGGACATGTACCGCATGGGCTGCACCATGACCGAGGGCTCGTCCGGTGGCGGCTGGCTGGTGCGCCGGGGCGACGGCGGGCTGGTCCTCGTGTCCAACACCTCGCTCGGCTCCCGCCCGGCCGCCTGGCTCGCGGGGCCGCATCTGGGGGCGGACGCGCGCCGCGTACTGACGTCCGTGAGCGGGCGGTTCGCCGGGAAATGACGCCGTCGGCGGTATGGCCACCGGGGTGCGGGTGGGTGGCGCTCGCGTTTGCTGACCAACCTTCAAAAATGTTCTTTCGCAATCACGGTGAACACCACACCCGTCCCATCCGTACCTAGGACTGCACACCTTCCGCCGATCGCGGTCGGCTACGGAACACATCCCAGGAGGCGGCGAGTTGACTCACAGGCGCATACCCAAGCGGCGGGCCGTAATGGCAGGAGCGGGGGCCGCAGGCCTCATCGCGGCGGCCGTCCTGCTCCCACGTGCGAACGCGTCACAGGCGCAGCCCGAACCCCCGTCCGGAGCCACGGCCGGGAAGGCGAACGCGGCCTCGGCGGCAGCCGTGGTGCGGGGCCTGGCCCAGCAGCTCGGCGACGCGTTCGCGGGCTCGTACTACGACGCTGCCAAGCAGCAGGTCATCGTGAATGTCGCCGGTAACAACAGCAATGCGAGCGCACAGGTGAAGAAGGCCGGGGCGGTGCCGCGCGCGGTCCGTAACAGCGCGGCCGAACTGCGTTCGGCGGCACACACCCTCGCCCGTACGGCGACCATCCCGGGCACCGCCTGGGCCGTCGACCCCCGGACCAACCGCATCGTGGTCTCGGCGGACCGGACGGTGAAGGGGGCGCAGTGGACCAGACTGGAGAAGGCCGTCCGGTCCCTCGGCGCGGACACGGCCCGGATCCAGAAGTCCGCCGGGCAGTTCAAGCCGTTCAACGAGGGCGGTGACGCCATCTTCGGCGGCGGCGCACGCTGCTCCCTCGGCTTCAACGTCACCACCCAGGACGGCAAACCGGGATTCATCACCGCGGGCCACTGCGGTGTCGCGGCCAAGCAGTGGTCGCTGAGCGCGAACGGGGCGCCCGCCGCCACGGTCCAGAAGGCGACCTTCCCCGGCAACGGCGACTTCTCCCTGCTCACGTATGACGACGCCGCCACGGAAGCCCCGAGTGCGGTCGATACGGGGGCGGGCAAGCTGGTCGAGATCACCGGGGCGGCCGACGCGGCCGTGGGCGAGCGCGTCCTGCGCATGGGCAGCACGACCGGTCTGCACGACGGCAAGGTCACCGGTCTCGACGCCACGGTGAACTACCCCGAGGGCACGGTCACCGGGCTCATCCAGACCGACGTCTGCGCCGAGCCGGGCGACAGCGGCGGCTCCCTGTTCACCGCCGACGGCAGCGCGGTCGGGCTCACCTCCGGTGGCAGCGGGAACTGCACCGCCGGCGGCGAGACGTTCTTCCAGCCCGTCACGACCACCCTCGCGGCCGTGGGCGCGACGATCGGTGCGGGGGGCCAGGGATCCGGTGGCGCCGGCGGAGCGGGTGACGCGGGCGGTGCAGGCGGCAACGGCGGTATGGGCGACGCGGGTGCTTCCGGTGGCGCGGATGCCTCAGGCGGTGCGGATGCCTCAGGCGGCGCGGATGCCTCAGGCGGTGCGGACGGTTCGGGACAGCAGGGGGACGGAGTGATCTCCATGGCCCCCGCATCCGGCTACGGCAGGCAATGAGAGAGGTCCACTGAGAACACCCACTGAGAACATCCCCTGAGAACAACCCGGCGGCCGTTCTGTTCGACAGACGGCGGCCGGGTTCTTCCCACGGACGTGGCCACCCCGTTCCAGGTGCCTCGGCACCGGGGTGGCCACGGCGCGGTGGGGGCGCGGTCCCGTCAGACGGTCGCGGGCGCGGGAGCCGTAGCGGGGGCGGCCACGGCTTCGGCGGCGGGTGCCCCGGTCTTCTCGGCGGGGGCCGGGTTGCGGTGTGCCGTGTAGAAGACGGAGCCCTGCTTGCGTTCACGCTCCAACTCGCCCTTGGCGACGAGTGCTTCGAGGGTGTTGCGGACCACCTGGGGGCTGGTCTGGCGGTCCGGGTGGACGGTCGTCAGTTCGGTGAGGATGTCGGCGACCGTACGGGGCTCCTCGTGGTGTGCGAAGAGGCCGAGCACCAGCTCACGCAGGGTGGGTCCACCGCTTTCCGTGCTCTTGCGGGTCGGCTTCTTGGCCTGCGCGGCAGCCTTCTTGGGGCTCTTGGCCGCCTTGGCCGTCTTGGTCTCCGGCTTCGGGGCCTGAGACTTACGGGGCTTGGGTACCGCTGCGACGGTGGGTGTGGCCGCGGGGGCGGGTGTTTCGGCGGGGGCCGGTGTCTTGGCCGGGGGCTGTGCTTTGGCGGTGCGCTTGCGCGTTGCCGTCGGCTTCTGTGCCGCTGCGGCGGCGGTGCTGCCGAGGGTGTGCTGCATGGTTTGCAGCAGACCGTGGTCCCGCTCCAGGTCTTCGAGTTGGCCCTTCAGCGAGTCGAGTTCCGCACGGATGCGTGACTGGTCCTGCTGGTTGGCTTCCAGGTCGGCGGTGACACGCGCCGCGTACTGGTCCTTGAGTGTGGTGAAGTCCGGCTCGTCCGCCATGAGAATTCGCTTTCCTCGTGCTGGATGTTGCCGCCGGATGCTACCCATCTCTGCGGCAACAGCACAGGTGAGTGCGCACAAGATTCACACGTTGGAGACACCTCGGGCCATAAACCGTCGCCTCGCGACAGAGGTTTGGCCGTGTGTGTCGGTCCACGGGGCGTGCGACGCGCGCCCATTTCCGCCGTTGCGCTCCCGTGCGCCGTACCCGCGAGGGAAACGAAGGCGTGGGGCTGGGACGTCTAACAAGTGCACCCGAACGGGGACGGTCTGGGGAGGCCGTGCGGTTACGAGGGGGACACTGTGGGACGCAGGCGGAAGACGCGCGGGTTATCGGTGGCGGTGCTGACGGTGCTGCTTACGGTGGTGCTGCTCGCGGGCATGGCGGCACCGGGCTTCGCGGGCGTGCCGCGCCGTGAGCAGGGGACGACGACGGCGGCGGCCGAGGCGACATCGCCGCCGCCCTCGCCCGGCCCGGCGCCCTCCGCCTCGGGCCCCGCACCCTCCAAGTCCAAGGCGAAACCGCCCCCTTCGAAGCCACCGTCGCCGCCATCGGAGGTGAAGCCCTCCCCGTCGCTGCCGAAGCCGTCGGTGCCCGCCGCGTCGGCGCCGAAGCCGTCCAAGTCCACGGTGGAACCGACCAAGTCCGTGCCTTCCGGCCCTTCCACCCCTCCGACCCACCCTCCCGTGACTCCCGTGCTGTCGCCGTCTCCCGAGAAGGTGCAGCAGGGCAAAATCGTGGTCGTGTCCGGCAGTCACTTCGACTGCGGGACGGGCGAAGGCACCAAGGCGGGCCCACTCAAGCTGACCGGCGACCTACCGGCACCGATCGCCGCACGGAGCGACGCGTCCGGCCGTTTCTCGCAGCCGGTCAAGGTGGCCGAGAAGGCACCCCTGGGCAGGTACGAGGTGGTCGCGACCTGCGACGCGCGCCCCTCCGTGACCCAGGAGACCTCCTATGAAGTGGTGGCGGCCCCAGTGGCAACACCGCCGCACCCCACCCCGGCACTCACCCTCTCGCCCAGTTCGGGGGCGCCTGAGACCAAGGTGAAGGTCTCCGGCGAGGGGTTCCTGTGCCGAGGACCCGTCCGCCTCCTGTGGGACGGGGCAGCCATGCCGGGGACCGGCGCGACCCCCACGGCGGACGGCAAACTGGCGGCCTCCTTCTCCGTACCGCCCGGCGCCGGTGCCGGTACGTACAAAGTGACGGCGACCTGCGAAACGGCGCCCGTGGGCGCCGGGGTGGTGGGGGGCCGGCCGGTGGCCGCCGCGGGCGTCGTCGCGGCCTCGCAGACCTTCACGGTGACCCAACCGCCGATCACCCCGCCGCCCGTGGGGACGTACGAGATCACCATCCACATGACCGACTACCCCGCCGCCTGCACCTGGGGCAGGATCCTCGTGGGCGGCAAGGGCCTGCTCGACCCATGGCTGGACGCCGACTCGTACAAGGGCGACGCCGAGCCCGGCCACTGGAGGTTCATCGATCTCCATGCCTACATTCCCCCGGACATGAAGGGCCACCAGCCCGTGGACCTCGACTGCCCCGGGCGCGCGGTGGAACGGGCGGGGACCATCGACCTCCCGCCCGAGCCGTTCACCGCTTTCCTCCTGCCCAAGGGCTCGCCGGTCGCGCCCCACACCGAGGACAGGGCCGGCGTCCTGCCCAAACCCGACCTGCCGGGGATCCCACCTCCCCCTGCGTCCCCTTCCGCCTCCGGCACACCGGACCCCGGCCCCACCGCCTCGGACGACGTGAACGGCGCGCCCGACCCCGAGCCGGGCCCCGGGCCCAGTGGGCACCCGGCGGAGCCGAAGCCGGATGTGGGCCACGACCGTCCGGGCGACCTGGTGGGCAGTATGCGCACCCCGGCGGAAGTGTCCTGGGCGCTCAAGGACATCGCGGGATCGGTGGGTATGGCCGCCTGGTTCCTGCTGCTCGTGCTCCTGCTGGAGAAGGCGTTCCCCTCGCAGCTGGCCGACAACGCGCTGAGCCGTTGGTGGCACCGGCGCCGCGAGGAACGGTCGGCGCGGGCGAGTGCGGCCCGGCTGCCCGGCTGGGTGCGGATGGCCACCTTCGCCCTGCTCGGCGGCGTGCTCATCGTCTGGGCCGATGCCACGGCCCGCTGGAGCGCGCCCACCGTGGCGAAGGTGCTGGGAGCGGCGGTGGGCACCCTGCTGATCCTGGTGACGTACGAGAAGACCAAGGACTCGCTGCTGCGCCCCGGGCGGGGCGGTATACGGGCCGAGCTGCGAGTGGTTCCCGCGGGCCTGGTCCTCGCGGCTCTGATGGCGGCCCTCTCGCGCGGCCTGGCGTTCCCCGTCCCGTACGTCTACGGCCTGGTGGCGGTGTACATGGTGCTCGGCGCCGCGCCTCCCGGCTCGCGCGACCCACGCCACACCATGCCGAAGGGACAGGCCGTGATGGTCGGCGGCATCAGCGTCCTGAGCGCCTCACTGCTGGTGTGGGTCCTCGGCACACCGCTGATCGAGGAGGGCCGTACGGCCGGGCCCGGCAGCTTCCACCATGTACTCGCGTACACCGTCGGTCTGATGGTCGTCGGCGGTATAGAGGTCGTGGTGTTCGGGATGCTGCCGCTCTCCGGCATGGACGGCCACGTCCTGAAGAGCTGGAGCAAACCGGCCTGGTACGGCCTGTATCTGCTCGCCCTGACCCTGTTCTTCCACGTCCTGCTGAACTCCGTACACCCCGGCCTCGGCCCGGGGCTCGTGGTCTCGAAGGATCTGCGCTGATGCACCCTGGCCATCGCCACCGCCCTGTTCCTGGCGGCGTGGGTGTTCTCACTGGGGCTGCGCAGGCACGTGGCAAGGCTGGAACGCAGGGCGGCGGCGGTGGGCTGAGCGTCGTGCTCGGCAGCACCGGAACACCCCTCGCCGGGGTGCGCGGTCGGCGGAGCGGTGGCGTGCGCGGTGCGGGGGCGGCGTCGATGATGGGAGCCCCTGTGCCGTGTACGTATACGAGAGACGGGACCCGGCGATGCCGCAGGATCGAGCGGGTGAACCGGCCGAGCCGTCGTCGCCGGAAGCGGGGCGCGCCTGGTCCGGGCACGAGGGGGCGGAGGCGTTCGCGGCGGTGGAGGCGGGCACCGACTGGCTGCTCGGCTATCCGTTCGTGTTCAAGGCCCTGTCCGGGGCGGGCCGGGAGGGCGGGGTGCTGCTGGACATCGGCTGCGGGCCGGGCCGCGTCGCCGGTCACGCGGGCCGGGCGCTCGGGATGCGGGTCCTCGGTGTGGACGCGTCGCCGGACATGCTCGCGCTGGCGCGGGAGGAGGGCACGCCCGGGGCCGAGTACCACCTGGTCGCGGACGGCCGGGCGGGCGGGCCGGCGGACGCCTGCGCGGACGCGGCGATGTGCAACCACGTGCTGGCGTCGCTGCCCGACGAGCGGACGGTGCTGGAGGTGTTCACCGAGATCCACCGCCTGCTCCGGCCCGGGGCGCCGTTCGCGCTGCTGACCACGGACCCCGCCTGCGCCGGTATCGAGTACGCGTCGCTGCGGGTGGGGGAGCCGGGTGTCACCTACGGCCCCGGCGAGCCCATGCGCGTACGACTGCGCCGTACGGACGGGACGTGGCAGTCCGCGGAACCACGCGTGGCCGGTGGAGACGTTCCCGGTGCTGCTGGAGCGTGTTGGCTTCAGCGATGTGGCACAACACCATCCGACGCCGGACGAAGCGATGGAGGTGGCCGACCCGGAGCATGTGCGCGGCCGCGACTGGGCCGCCGAGCGGCTGCGCCCCCCGCTGGTGGTAACCACCGCGGTGAAGCGTTGACGCCGGGCGCGAGGCAGGGGCTGCCCTCCCAAGCCGGGCGGTTCGCCACGACGCGCGGTGTGCGGCGCTGTTACAAAGGGGCCGCGTGCCCGAGCGGAGGGCGTATGAACACTGGAAGTTGACAAAGGTGTTCGTTACGGAAATGTCCTGAATTCGTAAAGAGCGTCGGGTCGGCGGGTCCTGCCCGCTCCGGCGGGCCAAAGTGTGGGTCCTCGGCACCAGCCGGGAACCTGGCCCGCCCCGTCACCGGCCCGATCGAGGTCCGGTCTGGGGCTTGTCCTTGGAGAGCATGCACATGTCTGCTTCGCGCACCAGCCGCCGTATCTTCGCCACCGTCCTCGCCGCCGGCACCCTGATCGGGGCCGCTGCCCTGCCCGCCGCGGCGGACAGCCACCACCGGCACGCTCCCCGTTCCACCGTGGTCATCGGCGAAGTGCAGTACAACAGCCCGGGCCGCGACGACCACTCGAACCGGAGCCTCAACAACGAGTGGGTGGAGGTCGTGAACACCGGGCGCCACGCCGTGAACCTGCGCGGGTTCACCCTCACCGCGAGCGACGGCGCCCGCTACCGCTTCCACGCCATGCGCCTGGAGGGCCACTCGACGGTCAAGGTCCACACGGGCATCGGCAGCGACAGCAGCCGTGACGTCTACCAGGACCGTCACAACTACGTCTGGGACAACCAGCGCGACACCGCCACCCTGCGCACCGACGACGGCCGGATCCTCGACACCGCCACGTGGGGGCGTGCCCACCAGGATGGACACCGCCACCACTGACGCCCGTCGGTGACCGGCCCCGGTAGAGGGGCCGGTCACTGCCCAGTACCACCGCGCGGCGCGCCCCGCGGCCACACCGGCCGCCGGGCGCGCCGTGCTTCGTCTGTCCCCGCGAGCGCGGTCGGCCTCGGCATCACGGATTCCGCGAAGATGTACAACTTCGGGCGCAGTGGCTGCTGTTCGAGTAGCGAGGGGAGCCTGAAGCGCCGTTCGTCATCCTCTTCCAGTAGGACGCGAGTACACCTCAATCGCACTAGTCTCGCTCGTTCAAGCCGAACCTCTTGTGGGATGGAGAGCATATGAACGGCAGGACGAAGAGGCTGGGCGGTATAGCTTCGGCGGTGGGTCTGCTGGCGGCCGGTGTGATGCTGGGCGTCGCTCCGACGGCGAACGCGGCGGTCGGGCCTTCGGGGTGCAGCGCGTATGTGTCGCACACCAACGACCATGTGGCCGTGGGCTGGTGTTCGCACGGCAACGGAACCTGGTACGTACAGGCCAAGTGCGGCGGCCCCGGCAGGGTGAACGGCCCGTACAAGGGGGACCAGGGGTACCGCAAGCTCAGCAGGGAGAAGGCGTCGACGCTCAACTGCGGCACGTCCGGCTACCCGCTGGAGATGAAGGTCGTCAACGTCAAGGCGTGAGGCGACGGCCCGGGCCCGACCGGGAGCCCCCGCGTGTGCC